>NZ_JBCEWQ010000233.1:0-9455 GCF_038448545.1 Streptomyces sp. CLV115 | reverse complement strand
GGCCGAAGCCCCCCGCGCCCAAGCCGACGCCGACCCCGACCCCGACGCCGACACCGACGCCCACCCGGACGCCGCCCCCGACTCCGACACCCCCGGTCCCGACGCCTCCGGCGCCGAGCGTCTATCAGGTCAGCGAGCTGAGCTATTCGATCCTGGGCGACCACTCCGAACCGGAAGTGGTGATGGGTGAGAGCAGTTGGGTCTGGCAGCGTTCCCATGTGTCGATCGGCGGCACGACCTACGCGCACGGGGTGACCGTCCACAGCAATTCCTCGGTCACCATCCGGCTGAACAGGCAGTGCACGCGGTACGAGGCCCTGGTCGGGATCGACGACTTGACGATGGGCCTCGGCTCGGCGCGCTTCTCCGTCTTCAACGGCGACGGAACGCGGCTCTGGCGGTCTCCGGTGATGAACGGTGACGACCCGGCCGTGCCGATGAGCGTCGGTATCGCCGGTCAGGAGAGCATCCGGCTGGTCGTCGAGCCCGGCCACCATGGTGGCTTCATGGCCCTCGCCAACTGGGCGAATTCGACGATCAGCTGCCAGTGAGACGGTCCGGCGGCGCACCCGGGGTACCCGGCATCCCCGGCCCACCCGTAACGCCCGGCCCACCCGTGGCTCCCGGCGCTCCCGCCGCCGGGAGCTCCTCGGTGATCCGGGTCAGCAGGTCGATGACCTCGTCGACGGTCAGGGTGCGGCCCGCGGCGCGCTCCGACTCGTACCGCTGAGGTCCGAGCTCCTCGCGTGCCCGCCGGACGGTCCCGGCCGCCTCGGACCGCTGCGCCTCGGACCTCGGGTCGAACGGGCGCCAGCTGTCCGCCGCCGCCAGGATCCGTACGGCCGCTCCGTGCCGGCCCACCTCGGGCAGCACGTTCGCCACGTCCTCCGCCAGCTGCCCGGTGACGAGCTCGGCGCACTGGGCGTCCCGCGCCGCGCGGAGCGCCGCCGTCAGACCCCGCACGCCCGCGACCGGACCACCGCCGGGCCCCGGTTCGCGCACCGCGATCCGCGCGGCCAGCCCGTCGACCACGGCGTTGACGTGTGGCGGCAGGCTGCCCCGTCCGACCGCGTCCGCCGCCTCGGTGACCAGGCACCGCGCCGCCACGATGTCACCCCGCTCCAGGGCCACGCCGGCGCGCAGGAACTGCCCGTACGCGCGGGCGTCGTGCACCTGGTAGCGCTCCGCCTCCCGCTCGGCCTCGGTCAGGAGCCGGTCGAAGTCCGCGAGATCCCCGTTGAGATGGGCGAGTTCGGCGAGACGGGCGAGGAGGAACGGCGCCTCGATGTGCGCCCCGACCTCACGGGACAGCAGCAGTGCCTCCTCGTACGCCGCCCGGGCCTGTGCCGACCGGCCACGCATCACGGCCGCCTCCGCCGTCGCGCTGGCGACCTGCGCCCGGATCCAGCGGTCGCCGACCCGGCGGCTCAGTTCGCTCAGTTCCGCGAGATCGGCGTCGACCCCGGGCATGCCGCCGGGCATGTCGACGACCATGTGGGTGCGGTACATCAGCGTGACGCAGTATTCCCAGGCGCCACCGTGGACACGGGCGTTCTCGACCGCCGACTCGATGTTCGCGTGGGTTCCGGTCACCGTGCCGGTCCTGAACGTGGCCATCGGCCAGAGCAGTCCCGGGAAGCGGGCGGACTGCGGGCCCGAGGACCTGAACGCGTCGGCCACCCGCGCCATCAGCGCCCGCCGGCCCTCGTCGTCGAGGAGGTCCTCGGTGGGCCGGGTCTCCAGTACGAGGAAGTGCCGCAGCATCTCCAGGTGCATGCGCGGCCAGTAGCGGGGGTCGCCGCTGTCGGTCGGCTCGGGGCCGAGCGTCACGGCCCGTTCGGTCCAGGTGAGGCCCTCGGTGCGGAAGTTGCGCAACCACCAGAACCACCCCATGCCGAGAACCAGTCGCACGGCCTCCGGCTCGGACGGGCCCGTGAGGACGGTCCGCTGGAGGACGGCCCGGATGTTGTCCAGCTCCGTCTCCAGCCGCTCGATCCAGGGCAGCTGCTCGCCGGAGCGGATGCGGGGCTCGGCCCGCTCGACGAGTGCGAGGAAGTACGCGGTGTGCGCGCTCGCGGCGGCGGCGCGTATCTCCGGGACCTCGGCGGCGCGTTCGGCGGCGTACTCGTGAATGGTCTCCAGGAGCCGGTAGCGCATCTCACCGGCGGTGCCCGGGGTGGCGACGACGAGGGACTTGTCGACGAGAGCACCGATCAGGTCGGCGGTGGAGAGCCGCCCGGGGAACGACCGGGCAGGATCCGGCCCGGGGAACGACCGGACAGGATCCGCCCCGGGGAAGGGACCGGCAGAGCCCGCCGCCCCGGACGTGACGACGGCTTCCGCGGCCTGAAGGTCCCAGCCGCCCGCGAAGACGGAGACCTGCCGCAGAGCCGTGCGTTCGTCCTCGTCGAGCAGGTCCCAGGACCAGTCGACGACGGCACGCAGCGTCTGCTGACGCGGCAGTACGGTGCGGCTTCCGCCGGTCAGCAGACGGAACCGGTCGTCGAGCCGGTCCGCGATCTGGCGCGGGCCGAGCATCCGCAGCCGGGCGGCGGCCAGCTCGATGGCGAGCGGCTGCCCGTCGAGCCGCCGGCAGATCTCGGCGACGGCGTCCGCATCGTGCGCCGCCCCCTGCCCGGGGTCGAAATCGGGGCGTACGGCACGGGCGCGCTCGGCGAACAGCCGATGGGCGGGATCGGCCGGGAGCGGGCCGACCGGTCGTACGGATTCGCCGGGGACGCCGAGGGGTTCGCGGCTGGTGGCGAGGATCCGCAGCCGCGGGCAGTGGGTGAGCAGGGTCTCGGCAAGGGCGGCGGCCGCGTCGATGACGTGTTCGCAGTTGTCCAGGATGAGCAGGACGGGGCGGATGCGGGAGCAGTGCGCCAGGTGCTCGACGAGGAGTTCGGTCGGGTCGGTGCGCGGCGGCTGTGTGTCGCGGCTGGTGTCGCGCAGGAGAGCCGTCTCGCGCAGCCCGAGAGCGGAGAGCACGGCTCCGGGTACGTCCACGGGGTCTTCCACGGAGGCGAGTTCGGCGATCCAGGCGTCCGTGGGAGCTCCGTGGGCGGCGGCCTCCTCGGCCAGCCGGGTCTTGCCGGATCCGCCGGGGCCGGTGAGGGTGACCAGGCGGGAGCGGGTCAGATCGGCGCCGATGGAGCGCAGTTCGGGCTCGCGCCCGACGAACGAGGTGAGCCGGGGCCGGAGGTTGCCGACCGGGACGGGCGAGGCAGCCGGGGTGGCCGAGGTCCCTGCCGCTGCCGCCGTCACCTGCGGCTGTGACGCCGGCTGCGACAGCGACCGAGCCGGAGGTGATTGCGGCTGCGGCTGCGAACGGGTCACTGACTGCGACTGGGTCGGCGACAGCGACAGGGACTGCGACGGGGTGAGCAACTCCCGGTGCAGTTCGATCAGTTCAGGTCCGGGATCGGTCCCGAGACCGTCGGCGAGAGTGCGGCGGGCGTCCTCGTACGCCGCCAGCGCATCGGCCTGGCGGCCTTCGGCACGCAGCGCACGGATCAGCTGGGCCCGGAAGCGTTCATCGTACGGGTGGGCGGCGGTCAGCTCCATGAGCTCCGGTACGAGGGTCCGAGGGCCGCTCGTCCGTCCGTCGCCGGGCCCCGCGGCGGCGCCCGCGCCCATGGCCGCGCACCGCAGGTCGGCCTCGATGCGGCGTTCCAGCGCGGCCAGGCGGTGGGCATCGGGGCGCAGGGCGTGGCCGTGGTCCCGGTCCGGCAGGTCGGCCAGGGCGGGGCCGCGCCACAGGCCGAGTGCGGTACGGAGCGTGCGCGCCGCCGTCGCGGGATCGCCCGAGTCGAGCTCCTCGGCGCCCCGGCGGGACAGCCGCTCGAACACGTGCAGGTCGACGTCGTCCGGTCCGGCCTCCAGGCGGTAGCCCCCGTGGGTGCTCGCGATCGTGTCCCGGCCCAGTGTCCGGCGCAGCCGGCCGACGAGGGCCTGGAGTGCGGCGGGAGCGTCGTGCGGGGGATCCGCGCCCCATATGTCGTCGAGCAGGTCGGCGACGGGGACGGGGCGTCCCGCTCGCAGCGCGAGGGCGGCGAGCAGGGCGCGCAGCCGGATGCCGTTCACGGGCAGCACGGCGCCGTTCTCGTCTCGCGCCTCGGTGACGCCGAGGATCAGGTACCGCATCGGGCCATTGTGTCCCGCGCCCCGGCCGACGGCAGCCGACCGCCCGCACAGGCACCGCACGGGCCCCGCGCCGACCACACCGGTCCCGCACCGGCCCCGTTCCAGCCGCACCGGCCCACCCCGACCACACCAGCCCCACCGGCCCCACCGGCCCCGCACCAGCCGTGCCGCAACCCGTGCCTACGGCTGCAGTGTCCGCCTGGCCGGCACCACTCCGCCCGCGACCGCGCGCTGGCGGGGCGCCGCCGTTCCCGTCCAGCAGGTGCCGCGCCGCGACACCAGGCGGCGCAGCCAGAGCTCCGTGGACGCCAGGTGCGCGAGGCCGTCCAGCGGGAGCGGTTCGCCCTCGGAGGCCGCGCGCAGGGCCTTCCGTACGACGCGGGCCTCGACCAGGCCCGCGTCGGCGAGGAGCGGGGCGTCGAAGAGGGCGATCAGCTCCGGGAGGGCGGCGCGCAGGCCGGTACGGGCGGTCGCGTTCGAGGTGGCGCGGGAGGGGGTGGTGCCCCAGCCCGGCGGCAGGTCGTGGATGCCGGCACCCGCGAGCACCCGGCGCAGGATCGCGGCGCGGGCGCCCGGCTGGACCCGGAGCGATTCGGGGAGCGCGCGGGCGGCGCGTACGACCTGGTTGTCGAGAAAGGGGGCGTGCAGCCGCTGGCTGCGGTTCTCGGCGGCCTGTTCCAGGATCCGGTGGTCGGCGGCGTACCGGGCCAGGGCGGCCCTGGCCCGGGCCTCGCCGGGCCGCTGGACGGAGACCGGGCGGACCGCCGCCTCCTGGAGCCGCACCGAAACCTCGGCGAGCGCCTCCCCCGTGAGCCAGCGCGCGGCGGGTCCGGGCCGCGACCAGGCGAGGGCGGCGAGCGAGGCGTCGGCGGGGGTGTCGAGGTCGGGGGCGTTCCGGTTGGCGTCCGGCAGCCGGCCGGCCGCCGCTTCCAGGCCGGTGCGGTACGACGTACGGGACAGGCGGCGGGCCGCGCGGTAGACGGTGAGCGGCACGACCAGGGAGTGCGCGCTCGGGCCCTCCGCCCTGGCGAGCGCGGCGACCGGGCGCAGGAGATGGCGTCGGCGACGGTCCATCAGCAGGTCGGCGAGGCGGGCCGGGTGGGCGTCGAGGACCTGGCGGGCGCCGCCGCCGACGAAGTGGTCGGCACTGCCCGAGGCGAGGCGGCGGCGGTGGCGCTCGGCGACGACGAGGGACGGGGCGGGTTCGTCGGTGAGCGGGCCGCCGCCCAGGTCGGCGTAGGGCAGGGCCTCTTCCCCGGCCGCGACGACCACGTGGTGCAGGCGCGGGTTGGCGGCGATGACGCGGGCGCGTTCGAGTTCGTCCTCGTGGCCGCGCGCGGTGAGGTCGTTCAGGGTGACGGCGAGCAGCCGTTCCCCCGCGCCGGTGCCGTGGCCCAGGAGAGTGCCGGGCAGGCCCGGCAGTCCGGCGGCGAGCAGGGCGAGGGTGGCGGAGGCGCTGCCTCCGGACAGGTCGGAGCCGATGCCGGGGACCGGTGCGCCACGGGCGGCGCGCCGTTCGGCGGGGCCCATCCCGGGAACCGGGCCGGGGTCGGGCGGCAGCGTCTCGGGCGCGTGGCGCGGGGCGAGGAGCCGGGCGCGTACGGCTTCGACCAGTGCGTCGCGTACGCCTTCGACGGCGCTGACCGGGTCGATCTGGGGTGCGGCCACGGCGAGCGAGGCCACCGCCTCGTAACCGGTGATCTCGCGCGAGCCCTCGCGGAGGATGAGGGCGTGACCCGGCGGGATGCGCTTCACCCCGGCGTACGGGGTGCCGTCGCGCAGCGCCTCCGGTGTTTCCGGGCAGGCCAGCAGGGCGGCCAGGTGGCCGATGTCCAGCTGGGCCTCGATGAGGTCGGCGAGCGGGAGCGCGGCGGTGGCGTACGCCGTGCCGCCCGCCCAGGGGGTGTAGAAGACGGGGCGGGCGCCGGCAAGGTCGCCGATGACGGTGATCCGGCGGCCGATCTGGACGACGGTCGTGTAGCTGCCGGGCCAGGAGGTGAGGTGGCGCAGGGCTCCGCCGCGGGCGGCGAGGAGGCCTGCGCGCAGCTGTTCGTCGGTGGCGCTGCAGCAGCCGAGGACGGCCATCCGGGCAGTGGGCGCGCCTTCGGCGGTCTCGACCGTGGTGATCCGGATCTCGTCGGGTCGCCAGTCCCCCACCGCCCAGAGCGGATCCGGGTCGCCCCACAGGAGTTGGGAGCCCACGGGGTGCATCGTGCGCCCCTCGTCACCGGGGCCGACCGCTCCGGCCGTGCCGAAGCTCGCGGCGATACTGCTCCACCCCACCAACCAACGCACCGCCGCCTCCACAGGCTGTGGACAAAACGGCGCAGCAGGAAAGTATCGGGTGAACACCGGTAACGCGCGGCGCCGTTGCGAACATGCTGCCACGACAACAGCGCGCAGGAGGGGCTACGTACGGCGCACGTCGGAAGGGCATGCGCCCCTGGCAAAGGCCGAGCCGGGGCGGGGCCGGGCCGGTGCCGGGCCCCGCCGGGTCGCCACCCGGGCCGTCGGCCGAGTCCGCCGGGGAAGCGGCCGGCGCTTCGACGACAGGACGTCGCGCACCGTCTCCGCCGGGCGTGTCGTCCGCCAACTTCGCTAGGGAACAAGCATGTTGTGTGCCCGGTGCGGGCCGGCTCCGCCAGCCGAAATCCGGCCATGCTCAAGCCGTGCCCGAGCCGCCGCGAACCACTCGCGGGCCGTTCGACGGACGACCTTCCGGCGGTCGACGAGATGTCCGCGAAACGGGCGGCTCAACCTCGGACGACCAGCGACATTCGGCCATTTTCAGAGCGGGTCGGAACCTTGCGGGGCGACACCCGCCGCACCGGAAGTCCCCTTTCGCCCCACTTCATTCGCCGATTCTTCCCGCATGCCTCCAGGACACCTCCGGCAGCCTCGAAGGATCTCCACCGGGGCCGCCGATGCACAGTCCGGGAGGTGTCGTTCACCTCCCGGACCGGTCCGCCGCCTGCGGGGAATGAGGCGGCAGTGTCCCCCAGCCCACTGAGTCCTGTGCAGTGGGCCGACCCACGCAGCACCCATGGAAGCCCTTCCGAAACAGCCGGACGAGAGCGCACGGCCGGGCGCACGGCCACACACCGGGAGCACGTCCGCGGCCCGGCCCGGGACGCCGGCGCCGCACGCGGACGACGCCTCTCACGTGCCGTTCCCGTGCGCCGTCGAGCAGCCGTCCGGGCCCGGCGGACCCGGCGTCCGGACCGCCTCCGGGCCCCGTTCCGACCACTCCCGGCCCGCGTCCGATCCGTACCCGGACCGCACCCGAACCCCATCCGTTCCACCACCCGCGCCCGCACGGACAACAATCCCGCCATACGGACGTCTGCCCCTTAACGGTAGGGATGCGGCGAACTACGCTGGGTTTACTGAGGTTCTCTGCAGGAGGCATATTCCTCGGGGCTCGGCCATATGCGTGTGCGGCCGGAGTGCCGGGGTTCGCCGCTGGGGAGGACACGGTACGAATGCCGCGCGCCGCAACGGTGACGCGGCGGCCGTCTGTGTGTCGAGGGGTGGCGCATGTCCAGGGAGCAACGCGGACCGAACGAGAAGCTCGGAACCGTTCTCGCCCTCGCGGGAATCAGCAACGCCGGGCTCGCCCGGCGGGTCAACGACCTCGGGGCGCAGCGCGGTCTGACACTTCGGTACGACAAGACCTCGGTGGCCCGGTGGGTCTCCAAGGGCATGGTGCCGCAGGGCGCCGCGCCCCATCTCATCGCCGCGGCGATCGGCGCCAAGCTCGGCCGGCCGGTCCCGCTGCACGAGATCGGGCTCGCGGACGCCGACCCGGCGCCGGAGGTCGGGCTGGCCTTCCCGCGCGACGTGGGCGAGGCGGTCCGCTCGGCGACCGAGCTGTACCGGCTGGATCTGGCCGGACGGCGGGCGGGCAGCGGCGGCATCTGGCAGTCGCTCGCGGGCTCGTTCTCGGTGAGCGCGTACGCGACGCCCGCGTCCCGCTGGCTGATATGCCCCGCCGACGCGACGGTGGAACGAGACGCTGCGGCAGCGGCCGGGGCCCCGGTCTTCGACCCCCAGGGCGCACGGGGCGCACGGAGCGATGCAGGGGCGCAGAGCCCGCCGGGCACGGCGGCGAGGAGCACGGCGGTGCCGCCCGGCGCCCCGGCCGCGCTGAACGCCCAGGCGGCCCGGACAGCGCTCGGCACGCTGGGCGCGCTGGGGACGCGACAGGCACCCGCCATCCCCGCCCAGCCCCGCCCGGGCGCGGCACCGGCACCCGCGCCGGTCCCGGCGGCGGAACCGGCACCCGTGCCCCCCGCCGTCCCGCCCACCGCGATCACCACCACCAGCGACATCTCCCCGCTGCGGGTCGGCCACAGCGATGTCTCCAAGCTGCGCGAGGCGGCCCAGGACGCCCGCCGCTGGGACTCCAAGTACGGCGGCGGGGACTGGCGTTCCTCCATGGTTCCCGAGTGTTTACGGGTCGATGCCGCACCGCTGCTGCTCGGCTCGTACAGCGACGAGGTGGGCCGGGCGCTCTTCGGCGCCGCGGCCGAGCTGACCAGGCTCGCCGGCTGGATGGCCTTCGACACCGGCCAGCAGGAGGCCGCGCAGCGCTATTACATCCAGGCGCTGAGACTCGCGCGGGCCGCGGCCGACGTCCCCCTCGGCGGCTACGTGCTCGCGTCCATGTCGCTCCAGGCGACATACCGCGGCTTCGCCGACGAGGGGGTCGACCTCGCGCAGGCCGCCGTGGAGCGCAACCGGGGCCTCGCCACGGCCCGCACCATGAGCTTCTTCCGCCTGGTGGAGGCGCGTGCCCATGCCAAGGCGAACGACGCGGCCGCCGCGGGGTCCGCGCTGCGGGCCGCCGAGGGCTGGCTGGAGCGCTCCAGGGGCGGCGACGCGGACCCGTCCTGGCTGGGCTTCTACTCGTACGACAGGTTCGCCGCCGACGCCGCCGAGTGCCACCTCGACCTGAAGGCACCCCGGCAGGTGCGGCGCTTCACCGAACAGGCGCTCTCCAGGCCCACCGAGGAGTTCGTCCGCTCGCACGGGCTGCGGCTCGTGGTGTCGGCGGTGGCCGAGCTGGAGTCGGGCAACCTGGACGCGGCCTGCGCCGCGGGCACCAGGGCGGTGGAGGTGGCGGGCCGCATCTCCTCGGCGCGGACCACCGAGTACGTACGCGATCTGCTGCACCGGCTCGAACCGTACGGTCACGAGCCCCGTGTCGCCGAGCTCCGCGAGCGGGCCCGGCCGCTCCTGGTGGCACCCGCCTGACCGTCCCGACCGTCCCGGGGGGGGGGGGGGGGGGGGGGGGGGGGGGGGGGGGGGGG
>NZ_JBCEWQ010000232.1:0-9472 GCF_038448545.1 Streptomyces sp. CLV115 | reverse complement strand
GGACACGGAGGCCCGGGGGGGCCGGGGTCCGGGGCGGGGCCGGGAGCAGGGCCGGGGTCCGGGGGCGGGGCGGGGCTGGGGGCCCGAGGTCAGGCGAAGGGTCCGAGGCCGGCGTCCGAGCCCGGGGTCCGGGGGCGGGGGCGGAGGCCCGAGGCCGACGCCCGAGCCCGGGGTCCGAGGCGGGCACGGTGGCCGAGCCCGGGGTCCGGGGCCGGGCACGGGTGCGTTCGCGCGATACTGGCCGCATGACGGAGACGACGGTCGGCATCGGCGGCGCGGCGGAGAGCACCGACATGGTGCTCAACATCGGCCCCCAGCACCCCTCCACCCACGGCGTGCTCCGACTGCGCATCGTCCTGGACGGCGAGCGCATCCGGCACGCCGAGCCGGTCATCGGCTACATGCACCGCGGCGCGGAGAAGCTGTTCGAGGCCCGCGACTACCGGCAGATCGTGATGCTCGCCAACCGCCACGACTGGCTGTCGGCGTTCTCCAACGAGCTGGGCGTCGTGATGGCCGTGGAACGCATGCTCGGCATGGAGGTCCCGGAGCGCGCGGTCTGGACCCGCACCCTGCTCGCCGAGCTGAACCGGGTCCTGAACCATCTGATGTTCCTCGGCTCGTACCCGCTCGAACTCGGCGGGATCACCCCGGTGTTCTACGCCTTCCGCGAGCGCGAGGAGCTCCAGGCCGTGATGGAGGAGGTCTCCGGCGGCCGGATGCACTACATGTTCAACCGGGTCGGCGGCCTCAAGGAGGACCTGCCGGCGGGCTGGCTCGGCCGCGCCCGGGACGCCGTCGCCTCGGTCCGCTCCCGGATGGACGTCTACGACGACCTGGTGCTCGGCAACGAGATCTTCCGGGGCCGCACCCGCGGCGTCGGCGTGCTCTCCGCCGGGACCGCGCACGCGTACGGGGTGTCCGGGCCGATCGCCCGCGCCTCGGGCGTCGATTTCGATCTGCGGCGCGACGAGCCGTATCTCGCGTACGGGGAACTCCAGGACACCCTGAAGGTGGTCACCCGCACCGAGGGCGACTGCCTGGCCCGCTTCGAGTGCCTGCTGGAACAGACGCACAACGCCCTGGACCTCGCGGACGCCTGCCTGGACCGGATGGCCGCCCTGGCCCCCGGCCCGATCAATCAGCGGCTGCCCAAGGTGCTGAAGGCCCCCGAGGGCCACACCTACGCCTGGACCGAGAACCCGCTCGGCATCAACGGCTACTACCTGGTGTCCAAGGGCGAGAAGACCCCGTACCGGCTGAAGCTCCGCTCCGCCTCGTTCAACAACATCCAGGCGCTCACCGAGCTGCTGCCGGGCACGCTGGTCGCCGACATGGTGGCGATCCTGGGCTCGCTCTTCTTCGTCGTCGGCGACATCGACAAGTAGCCGGCGGGCCCGCAGCAGCCGGCGGACCCCCGGGCTGGGCGCCCGGGGGTCCGCCCTGCTACGAGATCGCGCTGCGCAGCTCCACCACGTCCAGCTGCTCGGTCTCGTCGTGCGCGGTCAGGTCGATGACCTCGCCGACGACCCGGTTCCCCGTCTTGCCGGTGCGGTGCGCGGCGAGTGCCTCCTCGCCCACCACATCGGCGAGGTCCTCGTTCTGCACGGACTCGATCGCGGCCCGCGCCGCCTTCTGCGTACCGAAGAAGTCGAAGCTGCCCTGCGGCACCGGATGGCGGCGGGAGGCCGCGTACGGGGCGACGGCGGTGGAGGCCGGTGCGGTGCGCGCCGGGGGCAGCGCGGCGGACTGCCGGGGTGCGGGCAGGGCGGCCGGCGGACGCAGGTGCTGCGCGCCGGTCCGGTCCTCGGCCGCGGCGTGCCTGCCCCGCTGCTCCTCCGCCTCCCGGGACCGCTCCGCGAGATCACGCTTCCTGGCCTGCTCGGCGGTGCGGCGCGCCTCCTGGAGCGCCCCGTTGCGGGAGAGGTCCTCCAGCGCCTGGGCGGCACGCAGATAGGCGGCCGGCGTCGGGGTGGAGCGGGCGGCGGGCAGCTCCCGGGGCGCGGCGGCGGCTTCGAGCGCGAGCTGCCTGCGGCCCTCCAGCGCGCTGGCCCGCTCGGTCTCGGCGGTGGCGTACCGGCGCAGCAGGGCGGCGTGCTCGCCGCGCAGGTTGGCGAGCTCCACGCGCTTGCGGCGCAGCTTCGTCTCCAGCCGGGTGCGCAGCTCCCGCGACTCCTCCAGGTCGGACTCCAGCTCGGCGATCCGTTCCTCGGCCCGCCATTCGTCGCCGGCCCGGGCCCGGGTCAGCTCCGCTACCCGGCGGCCGGCCTCCCGGTCCCAGCTGCGCATCAGATACGCGCCGGTCACGGCGGCGGCTGCGGCCGCTGCCGCCAGACCGCGCAGGACCAGGGGCTCGGCGAGCAGCCAGGTGCTTCCGGCACAGAGGACCGAGACTCCGACGACTGCCGACGACGGAAGGATTCTGTGCAGAGGTGGCGAATGGCGATGGCGTCCACGTGGCATGGCCTGAAATTTACCGTGTGTACGGGGCACTTGGGGGGCCGCCCGGCAATCTGTTCCCTCCCGGTTACCTGACGGCCCCCATTCTCCTGCCCGACGGCCCCTTTAGCCCTCGATTCCTACTTCTGGACGAGGCTCTTCGAGCGCAGATACTCCTTGGCCACATCCGCGGGCTTTGCGCGCTCCGCGTCGACCTTGCGGTTCAGTTCCGCGAGATCTTCGGTGGTGAGCGCCTTGGTGAGCTTGCCGAGCGCGTCGGCAATGTCCTGCGAACCGGCGTCCTCGGCATTGAGGACCGGCAGCACGTTGTCGGCGTTCTGGAGCTTCTTGTCGTCCTCCAGGAACACCAGGCCGTAGCTGTCCAGCACCGCGTCCGTGGTGGTGGTGAGGACCAACTGGTCCTTGCCGTCCTTGACCGCCTGCTTGGACTGCGGCGTACCGACTCCCTTGGGGTCGATTCCGGTGACATCGATGCCGTACGTCTTCTTCAGACCCGGTGCGCAGAACGGCCGCACCTCGCACTCGTCACCTGCCGCGATCTTCACCGCGACCTTCGCCCTGCCGAGGTCGGAAAGGGTCTTGAGCTTGTTCTTGGCGGCGAATTCCTTCGTCACCGCGAAGGCGTTCTGGTCGACGGCCGCACCGGCCGGGAGCACCTTCAGTCCGCGCGGGGTGGCGAGCTTCTCCAGCGCGGCGACGGTGGCCGCCGTGTCACCGGAGGCGACCGGCGCCTTCTCTGCCTTCTTCGCGCCGTTCACCTTGGCATTGAGGAATTCGGCGATCGTCGCGGCGTATTCCGGGACGACATCGATCTCGCCCTTCTCCAGCGACGGCTCGTACAGTTCCCGGTTCGCCACCGTGGTGATCGAGGTGCTGTACCCGGCGTCGCCCAGGACCTGCGCGTACAGCTCCGCGAGCACCTTGGACTCGGTGAAGGAGGCGGCGCCGACGACGAGCGAGCCCTTCTTGCCGGAGCCCGCGGCGCCGGCGGACGCCGAGCCCGCCTTGTCCTTGTCCTTCTCCAGGCTGTCGCCGCCGCAGGCGGCGAGCGAGCCGGCCAGCGCGACCATGCCGATGACCGCGCCGGCTATGCGCGAGGTCTTGCTCATTGTTGTTCTCCGTCCACAGCAACCGTCTGATCTGATCTGGTCTGGAATGGGATGGGATCCGGGGATCGCGGATCCGGAACGGGATCCGGGATCACGGATCGGGTCCGGTCCGGCCGCCATACGCCCTCAGGCCGTCCGGCGGCGGCGCAGCGGTGACAGCAGCCGGTCCAGGCCCGCCAGCACCGCCTCCACCAGCAGCGCGAGCACGGCGACCAGTACCGCTCCCGCGACCACCTGCGGTGTGTTGTACGTGTTGAAGCCGGCGGTGATGATCCGGCCGAGGCCGCCCTGGCCGACCATCGCGGCGATCGTCGCCGTGGCGACCACCTGGACGGCGGCGGAGCGCAGCCCGGTCATGATCATCGGGTAGGCGAGCGGAAGCTCGACCCGTACGAAGAGCTGCCGTCCGGACATCCCCATGCCCCGCGCCGCCTCCGTCACCGACCGGTCGACCTCCGTCATGCCGACGTAGGCGTTGGTCAGCAGCGGCGGCACGGCGAACAGCACCAGCGCGATGACCGTCGGCACATATCCGGCGTTGCGCAGCGGCGAGACCATGAAGAGGGCCAGCACCGCGAAGACCGGGACCGCCCGCCCCACGTTGGAGAGGTTGACGGCCAGCGCGCCGCCCTTCCCGATGTGCCCCAGGTACAGCGCGACCGGCAGCGCGATCGCGCAGGCCAGGGCGAGCGAGACACCGCTGACGTACAGATGCTCGACCAGCCGGTGGGCCGCCCCGCCCTCCCCCGACCAGTTGGCGCCGGTGGTGAGCCAGGTCCAGGCCTCGCCGAGAACTCCCATGGGTCAGACCGCCTTCGCCACGGTGTCCGCGCCCGTCCGCACGGCACGTATTCGGGTCCAGGGGGTCAACAGCCGCTGCACACCGAGCAGCAGCAGATCCGCGACGACCGCGAGCAGGACGCACAGGACCGAGGCGGTGAGCACCTGGGCCTTGAAGAAACTGGGGAGCGCGTCGCCTATGAGATTGCCGAGGCCGCCCCTGCCGATGATCGAACCGACCGTGGTCAGCGCGATCGTCGACACCGTGGCGATCCGCACACCGGCCATCAACGCGGGCATCGCCAGCGGGAGTTCGACCTCCCAGAGCAGCCGCACCGGTCCGTACCCCATCCCCTTCGCGGCCTCCTTCGCCTCCTGGGGGACGGCTTCGAGGCCGGCCAGGATGTTCCGCACGAGGATGGTCAGCGAGTACAGCACCAGGCCGGTGACCACCAGCGCGGCGGAGAGCCCGAACAGCGGCAGCAGCAGCGAGAACATGGCGAGCGAGGGCACGGTGTAGAGGATCGTCGTCAGCCCGAGCACCGGTCCGGCGAAACGGCGGCTGCGACGCGCGAGCAGCGCCAGCGGAAAGGCCACCAGCAGTCCGATGACCACCGAGACCGCGGTGATCCAGATGTGCTGGACCGTCGCATCGGTCAACTCCTGGCTGCGGGAACGGAGATACTCCCCGCAGATCCAGTCGTTCGTCACCAGGCAGTTCTGTCCCGCGGCCATCCGTCCCCACCTCCCGGTCGCCGTCTCGTACGTATGTATGGGCGACCCTATCCTCGACCACTGACAATCGCGGGGGCCGTTGTATTTCAGCAACACGTCCTTCACAGAACACGCGTCACAATGGGGAACCATGATCCGTTTCGAGCACGTCACCAAGCGGTATGCGGACGGCACCACCGCCGTCGACGACCTTTCCTTCGACGTCGCCGAGGGTGAACTGGTCACGCTCGTCGGGCCGTCGGGGTGCGGCAAGACGACCACCATGAAGATGGTGAACCGGCTGATCGAACCGACCGAGGGACGGATATTCCTCGACGGGGACGACATATCCGCCATCGACCCCGTCCGACTGCGCCGCCGTATCGGATATGTGATCCAGCAGGTGGGACTCTTCCCGCACCGCACGGTGCTGGAGAACACCGCGACCGTCCCGCATCTCCTGGGCTGGAAACGGGGAAAGGGAAGGGAACGCGCGGCGGAACTCCTCGACCTTGTCGGACTTGACCCTTCCGTTTATGGCGACCGCTATCCGGAACAGCTCTCCGGGGGTCAGCGCCAACGCGTCGGCGTGGCCCGGGCACTGGCCGCGGACCCGCCGGTACTGCTGATGGACGAGCCTTTCGGCGCGGTCGACCCGGTCGTCCGGGAACGGCTGCAGAACGAATTCCTGAAACTTCAGGAACAGGTCCGCAAAACCGTCCTGTTCGTCACGCACGACATCGAGGAAGCGGTCCGGCTCGGCGACCGGATCGCCGTCTACGGACAGGGTTCCATCGAGCAGTTCGACTCCCCGGCCACCGTGCTCGGCGCCCCCGCCACCCCGTACGTCGCGGACTTCGTCGGCGCCGACCGCGGCCTCAAGCGGCTCTCCGTCACCCCCATCGAGGAGGGCGACCTCGACCAGCCGCCCGTCGTCCACCTCGACGACTCCCTCGCGAGGGCGACCGAGCGACTGCGGGCCGAGGGCGCGCGCTGGGGCGTCGTGCTGGACGGCCAGGACAATCTGCACGGCTGGATCCCGGCCGACGGAGCCGGGACCGGGACCGGAACCGACGGCACGGTACGCGCGCACGCCCGCCGGATGGAGGCGTGGCTGCCCGTCGGCGCCCCGCTCAAGCAGGCGTTCGCCACCATGCTCCAGCACGACGCGGGCTGGATCGCCGTCATCGACGCGGAGTCCACCGGCCGGTTCCTCGGCGTGCTCACCCCGGCCCGGCTGCACGAGGCGCTGCGCCGCTCGATCGACGCGGACGCCCAGGACGTGCCGCGCGCCGAGGTGGCGGTCGAGACCGTGGAGAGCGTCGGCAAGACCGCCGCGCGGTGAGCCGGAGTCACCGAGCGGCGGTCCCGGACCAGTTCTCGCCTCAGTTCTCGCTGAGCCGGCTGCTCATCCAGTCCAGCGCCGAGGGGATCTCCCGCCGCCAGGTGTTGAAGTTGTGCCCGCCGCTGTCGAGCACGATCGAGGAGACCTGCGCGGGCGACTTCACCTTGGAGATGAACTGCTGCGTGGAACGGTAGTTCCCCTCGCCGTGCCTGGACGTCGTGACCAGGAAGGACGCGTCGGGCTGCTTCGGCATGTGGTCCAGCGTCCACATCAGATCGGCGCGGTTGCGCGCCTGCTGGTCGCCCTGGAAGAGGTCACCGGTCGTCGGGTCCTCGGCCGCCTTGTAGTACGCGGAGAGCCCGACGCTCGCGGCGAACCGGTCCGGGTGGTGGAGACCGATCTTCAGCGCACAGTAACCTCCGGTCGAATTGCCCATGATGCCCCAGTTGTGGGCCAGCTTTCCGACCCGGTACACGTCCGAGACCACGTTCGGCAGATCCTCCGCGAGGAACGTCTCGGTCTGCGGCCCGCCCTTGATGTCCACGCACTCGGTGTCCCTCGGCGGCGCCAGCGTCGGCCGCAGCATCACCAGGATCATCGGCTGTGCCCGGCCCGCCTTCACCCGTTCATGCGCCGTACGCGGATATTCGAGACCCTTCAGGAGGTTCTCCGGGATGCCCGGGTAACCGGTGAGCACGACCACGGCGGGGAACTTGCGGCGGGCGAACGCCGGCTGGAAGTACTCGGGCGGGAGGTACACGTACGCCGAGCTCTCGATCCCCGACCGCCGGCCCGAGATCACGACCTTGTCGATCCGTCCGCTCTTCACCGGCCGCGAGGCGCCCGGCACGTCCGGCAGCTGCATCCCGACCCGCACGATGTTCTTGGCCGCCAGCGTCCCGGCCGCGTGGTCCGTGACGACGCCGAGATCCTGCTTCTGACCGAGCAGATCGGCCCACGATCCGTAGAAGAGGAAGGAGTTGTTGGCCAGCAGACCGACCGAGGAGAAGACCGTAACCTGGGTCACCAGCAACAGGCCGACCCGGCCCAGCACCGCGCGCACGCTGCGACGGGCCAGCCGGGGCCAGAGCCAGATCGTGGCGGCGAAGAACACCAGGGCCAGCCCGATGACCAGTCCCAGGAACACATTGCTGGTGAGACCCATGGGGGTGAGCTTTCTTGTCTGGAAATTTCCGGCTGTCGGGTGAACCCCGGATCCGGAAGCCTCGTCCTACTAGTCGCACATCGTCCGGAGGGCTACGACCGAAGGACTCAAGAATCTCTCGCGGAACCACGGGAAGCGATGTCTGTCACGCTAGATGGGGATAAATCGGGATCGGTTCCGAGCTCTGTACGCAAGTTCGTACGCGGCCCGCGCCCCGAATCCGTACCGACGCTGGTCGGTACCGCCTGCACCGTCGTCGGCCTGATCGATGTCGCCGCAGGCGTGTTCCCGCGCTTCCGGCACAGCCGGATGCACACCCTCGCCGAGGTACTGCCCGGCGCCCTCGGGCCGTTCGCCGCCGCGCTCTCGCTGAGCGCCGGCGTCCTGCTGCTGCTCCTCGCCCACGGCCTCAAGCGGCGCAAGCGGCGGGCCTGGCGGGCCGCCGTCGTACTGCTGCCGGCCGGAGCGCTGGCGCAGTTCACCTACCGGCACTCGGTCATCGGCACGCTCGTCTCGCTGGTGCTCTGCCTGCTGCTGGTCCGCAACCGCGGCGAGTTCGCCGCGCTCCCCGACCCCCGCAGCCGCTGGCGGGCACTGGCCAACTTCGTGCTCCTCGGCGCGGGTTCGCTGGCCCTCGGACTGGTCGTCGTCAGCGCCCACCCCGGCCGGGTCGTCGGGAGCCCCAGCATCGCCGACCGCCTCCAGCACGTGCTGTACGGAATGCTCGGCTTCGAGGGGCCCGTCGAGTACGCCGGCGACACCTCCTGGACCGTGGCGTACTCCCTCGGCGCCCTCGGCCTGTTGACCGCCGTCACCACCATCTACCTCGCCTTCCGCCCCGAGCACCCGGCCGCCCGTCTCACCGAGGACGACGAGGCCCGGCTGCGCGCCCTGCTGGAGAAGCACGGCGGCCGCGACTCGCTCGGCCACTTCGCGCTCCGCCGCGACAAGGCCGTCGTCTTCTCCCCCAGCGGCAAGGCCGCCGTCTGCTACCGCGTGGTGTCCGGGGTGATGCTCGCCAGCGGCGACCCGATCGGCGACGTGGAGGCCTGGCCCGGCGCCATCGAACGGTTCATGGACGAGGCCAGGGCCCACTCCTGGACCCCCGCCGTGATGGGCTGCAGCGAGACCGGCGGCGAGGTCTGGACCCGCGAGACCGGGCTCGACGCCCTGGAACTGGGCGACGAGGCGGTGGTGGATGTCGCGGATTTCTCGCTCGCCGGGCGCGCGATGCGCAACGTACGCCAGATGGTGAAGCGCATTGAGCGCCTCGGCTACGAGACCCGGGTCCGGCGCGTGAGCGACATCGGCGAGGACGAACTCGCCCGCATCCGCCGGGCCGCCGACGACTGGCGCGGCACCGACAACGAACGCGGCTTCTCCATGGCGCTCGGCCGGATCGGCGACGCGGCCGACGGGGACTGCGTCGTCGCCACCGCCCACAAGGCCGACGAACACACCGGCGACTCCCCCTACGGCGACCTGAAGGCCGTACTCCACTTCGTCCCGTGGGGCCGCGACGGCATGTCACTCGACCTGATGCGCCGCGACCGCTCCGCCGACCCCGGCATGAACGAGCTGCTGATCGTCGCCGCCCTCCAGGCGGCCCCCCAGCTCTCGGTCGAGCGCGTCTCGCTGAACTTCGCGATGTTCCGCTCGGCCCTCGCCCGCGGCGAGAAGCTCGGCGCCGGACCGGTGCTGCGGACCTGGCGCGGACTGCTGATCTTCCTGTCCCGCTGGTTCCAGATCGAATCGCTGTACAAGTTCAACGCCAAGTTCCGGCCCCGCTGGGAACCCCGCTTCGTCGTCTACCGCACCGCCCGCGACCTGCCCCGCATCTCCCTCGCCGCCATGCAGGCGGAGGGCTTCGTGAGCCTGGCGCTGCCCCGCCCCTTCGCC
>NZ_JBCEWQ010000231.1:0-9496 GCF_038448545.1 Streptomyces sp. CLV115 | reverse complement strand
CCCCCCCCCCCCCCCCCCCCCCCCCCCCCCCCCCGGCCCGGTGGCCAGGTCGAACGGCTGTCCCGCCGCCTCGCGCAGCATCTCGCGCGCGGCGCCCGCACCGAGATGCCTGGCGTCGTGGACGTCCACCGCCACCTCCCGCACGGCATCGACGACCTGGAACGGGTGTCCGGTGGCGTCCGCGACGAACCGGGTCCGCAGGATCTCGTGCGAGGCGGCCAGGGCCGTCAGTGCGGCGCCGAACGCGGCCGGCTCGAACTCCCCCTCGACCCGCAGCCCGACCGGGATCGCGTACTCGGCCCGACCCGGCGCCAACTGGTCGAGAAACCAGAGGCGTTGCTGCGCGAAGGACAGCGGCAGCGCACCCTCCGACCGGTCCGCCCGCGGGATCGCCGCGCAGGTCCCCGGATCCAGCGCGTCCACGGCCGTCGCCAGCAGCGCAGGCGTCGGCGCGTCGAACAGCGTCCGGTACGGCACGTCCACCCCGAGATCCCGGCGCAGCCGGGAGGCGACCCGGACGGCCAGCAGGGAGTGACCGCCCAGCTCGAAGAAGTCGTCGTCCGCGCCGACCTCGTCGACGCCCAGCAGTTCGGCCCAGATGCCGGTGACCGCCCGCTGGGTGGGTGTACGCGGCGCGGCGAACGCGGCGGAGAGGTCCGGGCGGTGGCCCTCGGGTGCGGGCAGCGCCCGCCGGTCCACCTTGCCGTTCGGGGTGAGGGGAAGTCGCTCCAGCACGACGTACCGGGCGGGCAGCATGTGCTCGGGCAGCTCCCGCGCCAGCGCCGCGCGCAGCCCGGCCACGGCCACGGCCGTGCCGCCGGCCGGCACCAGGTACGCCACCAGCCGCTTGTCGCCCGGAACGTCCTCGCGGACCACGACCGTGGCAGCCGCCACGGCCGGCCGGGACAGCAGGGCGTTCTCGATCTCTCCGAGTTCCACCCGGTGCCCGCGCAGCTTGACCTGGTCGTCCATCCGGCCCAGGTAGACCAGCCGCCCGTCCGGCAGCCACTTCACCAGATCGCCGGTACGGTACACGCGCGCCCCGGGATCGGCCGAGAACGGGTGCGGCACGAATCGCAGCGCTGTCAGTTCGGGCCGGCCGAGGTAGCCGAGTGCCACGTTGACGCCGCCGATCAGCAGCTCGCCGGGCACTCCGACCGGCTGTACCTCACCGTGCGCGCCGACCACGTACACCTCGGTGTTGTCGATCGCCCGGCCCATCGGCACGTGGTCCGCCGCCGGGTCCACCGACACCGTCCGGCCGACCACATTGCCGACGGTCGCCTCGGTCGGCCCGTACTCGTTGACGATCGCGGTGTCCCCGGTGCCCAGGGCCAGTGTCCGGTGTGCCAGCGCCGGTGTCAGGTCCTCGCCGCCCGCGACCACCGTGGCGATGCCGTGCCGGACGCCGTCCTGTTCCAGCCGGGCGGTCAGCAGCTCCAGGTGCGAGGGCGTCGCCTTCAGGAAGCTGATCGGAACGCCGGTCGCGACGATGTCTACGGCCGCGTCGAACACGCCTCGTCCCGGCTCCGGCTGCGGCACCACCAGGCACAGCCCCTGCACCAGCGGCAGGAACAGCGCGGTCACCGTCAGGTCGAAGGCCGCCGACGAGCACAGCAGCGAACCGATCCGTGCACCGGGCGCCGGAGGATAGTTCCGGTCGCACCAGTGCAGGTAGTTGACGACGCCCCGGTGCCCGACCCGCACGCCCTTGGGGCGGCCCGTCGAACCCGAGGTGTAGATGACGTACGCCAGGTCGTCCGGGCCCGCAGCGGCGACCGGGACGGTGCCGGTGCCGGCCGGCCACTCCCGGTCGGCCAGCAGCAGTGCGGTGCCCGGCGCGAACAGGCCCGCGTGCGCGGACTGCGTCACCACCACCGGCGCGGCACTGTCCTCGACCATGTACCGCAGCCGATCGGCGGGGTAGGCCGGGTCCAACGGCACGTAGGCGGCACCCGATTTGAGCACGCCGAGCAGTGCGCACACCAGGTCCGGACCGTGGTCCAGGCACACCGCGACCAGCGCGCCGGGGCCGACGCCCCGCTCCGCCAGGTACCGCGCCAGCCCCTCGGCGCGCTCGTCCATCTCCCGGTAGGTCAGCCGCTGCCCGCCGTGCTCCAGGGCCACCGCGTCGGGCCGGAGCGCGGCCCGCTCCCCCACCAGCCGGTGCACGGTCGCGGTGTCCGGGAACTCGGACCGCGGCCCGTTCCATTCGGTCAGGATCCGGTGCCGCTCCGGCTCCGTCAGCATCTCCAGCGCACTGAGCGGATCATCCGGCGCGTCGGCGGCGGAACGCGCGAGCGTCGCGAGGTGCCCCGCCATCCGCTCCGCCGTGGCCCGTTCGAACAGATCGGTCCGGTAGCCGAGGACACCGCTCAGCCTCCCGCCGTCCGCGACGACTTCCAGGGTGACCTGCGCGTCCGGCGGGAACGCGGCGGCCTCCCGGTCGGCCGGGCGCCACGCGAACCACGCCACCGCGCCGCCGACGGCGTCCGCCGGCACCCCGAGCGGCACCGGACCACGGCCGGCGGCGTCCGCCATGCCCCGCGCGACATGCGCCAGGGCCTCGGTGAACGCCGGGTCGCCGGCCGCGCCCCGCACCACGGTCGCCGCAGCCGTCTCCCGCGCGCCGTCCGCCAGAACCGCCACCGGAACGTCCCCCCGGCCGGCGTGCCGCGCCAGCAGCGTGTGAAACACCGTCAGCAGGACCGTGGGCAGCTCCACGCCCCGGTCGCGGGCCAGCGCGGCCAGCGCGTCGGCGGTGCGGGCGGGCACATCGAACGGGATCCGGTCCGCGAGGCCCGGTCCGTCGTCCGACGGCCGGCGGTCCGACGGCAGTTCCAGCGGCTCGATGCCCGCCAGTGCGTGCCGCCACTCCCCCAGCTGGTGATCAGCCACCGTTCACTCCCCATCGTCAGGACATCGTCAGCGGTACAAGCGGTTCAGGGCGGCACGTCGCACGGCGCGGGGGCGGGGCGGGGCCCCGGGCGGGCCGGGTACCGTGCCGCCGGCAGAACCGCGACCGCCGGCGCCGAACGTCCGCGACGAGCAGGCTAGGAGGCGCGGACGCGCGCCCCCAGTGGACACAAATGACGCGCCTCGGGATGGCCACAACTGCCCAGTGCCGCTCGCGATCACCGCTATCCACCATGGACGGCGTCACTAGTGCACAGCCCGGACGCCCACACGGAGGGCGATTTCACGGGTACCCGGCCCGATCGCAGCGGTCGCGGCCCCATCACGGTGTCGAGAGGAAAACCCGGTCGTGTACCCGCATCGCCAGCCCCCGGACAGCCCGCGCCACGCAGTCCTGACCACCATCGCCTCGGACTCACACACCTGGAACCTGCTCTTCTTGCAACTACTGCTGGAGGAAGAGGGCTGGGAGGTCACCAATCTCGGCGCGTGTGTCCCGGTCGATGTCCTGATCGAGGAGGCCACGGCCCGCCCGCCCGGCCTCATCGTCGTCAGCACGGTCAACGGACACGGCGCCGAGGAGGCCCCGGGCCTGGCCCGCGCGGTGCGCGCCGTACCGGCGTTGGCCGGGGTGCCGCTCGTCGTCGGAGGCAAGCTGGACACCTCGGGCACCACCGCCCCGGAGGTCCATGCCTCGCTCACCGACGCCGGTTTCGACGCCGTTCTGACCGGTGCGAACGCCGTCCCGGGACTGCTCGCCCTGCTTGAGGCCCTGCCCGACCACCGGCACGGAAAGTCCCACGCCGATGCCGTCCGCTGAACCCGACCTCGCCGGCGGCGCCTTCCACCGCTTCATTGCCGACGCAGCCCGCACCGGCAGCCTCGTGGTGCAGCCCCGTATGGGCTTCGCGGACCCCGCCCGGATGCGCACCGGTCTGATCGCCACCCGTGCCGCCGACGCCACCACCGTCGGCACCCTCACTCTGGACAGTTTCACCCGCGTCGGCGACTACGCCGCCGCTGCCCGCGCCGTCGCCCAGGGCCACCACCTGAACGGCTATCCGCTGGTCAGCATGCCCATCGAGACCACCACCGGGCTCCTCGACGGCGTCCACGGAGCCGGTTTCCCCGTCCAGGTACGGCACGGCTCCGCACGGCCCGGCCGGATCGTCGACGCTCTCGTCGCCGCCGGACTCGACGCCACCGAGGGCGGCCCCGTCTCCTACTGCCTGCCCTACGGCCGCACCCCGCTGGCCACCTCGGTCCGCGCCTGGGCCGACGCGTGCCGCAAGCTCGCCGCGCTGCGCGAGGCGGGCGGCGAACCGCACCTGGAGACCTTCGGCGGCTGCATGCTGGGCCAGCTCTGCCCGCCCTCCCTGCTCGTCGCCCTCTCCGTCCTGGAAGCCATGTTCTTCCGCCAGCACGGCCTGCGCAGCATCTCCCTCAGCTACGCCCAGCAGACCAGCCGCGAACAGGACGAGGAGGCCGTCCACGCGCTGTGCGCCCTCGCGGCCGACCACCTCCCGGACACCTCCTGGCACGTGGTCGTGTACGCGTACATGGGTGTCTACCCGGAGACCTGGGACGGTGCGCTGCGGCTCGTGTCGGACGCCGCCCGGCTGGCCGTGCGCACCGGCGCCGCCCGGCTCATCGTCAAGACACCGGCGGAGTCGGCCCGCATCCCCTCCGTCGAGGAGAACGTCATCGCGCTGGAGACCGCCGCCGCTGCCGCCCGCACCACGCGGCCGGCCGCCGCGCCGCCGTCCACCGGCATCGAGGCGGAGGCCCGCTCCCTCGTCGAGGCCGTCCTGAACCTGCACGACGACCTCGGCCAGGCCCTGATCCGTGCCTTCGCGCACGGCTACCTCGACGTCCCCTTCTGCCTGCACCCCGACAACGCGGGGCGCACCCGCAGCTTCATCTCCGACCGCGGCCGGCTGGAGTGGTCCCGCACCGGGTCGCTCCCGCTCGGCCGGCCCACCGCCGCACAGCCGTCCCGTCGGCTGACCTCGTCGGGACTGCTGCAGGCGCTCAACCACGTCAAGAACCGCTACGACGACCCCGCCGCCCGCCTCGACAGGGCGAGCTGATCCGAGCGGCCCCGACCCGGTGGCCCTCCGCCACCGGTGGCTGTGCCCCCGACCGGCAACGACAGGACAGGACATGACAGACATGACACTTCAGACAGATCTCCCGTCGGCGCCCGAGGCCGCCGTCGCACTGCCCTCCCCTCTGGAGCATCTGCGCGACCCGCGCACCCGGGCGGCCCTGCGCATCCAGCAGGCGATCGTGGCCGGTGCCCGTTCCTTCCTGCGCTCCGACGGCGCGGTGGAGATGGCCCACCCGATCATCGGCCCGGTCACCGACCCGGGCTCGCGCGGCGCCAAGCAGGTCGACGTCGACTACTACGGTCACCGCTACAAGCTGATGACCAGTGCCATCCTCTACAAGCAGGCATCGCTGCTGGCCTTCGACCGCATCTTCCTCATCGCGCCCAACGTCCGCCTCGAACCTGTCGAGACCAGCAGCACCCGTCGTCACCTCACCGAGTTCCGGCAGATCGACGTCGAGTACGCGGGCGCCACCCGGGACGACGCCATGGGTGTCGCCGAGCAGCTGGTCCGCCACGCCGTGACCACCGTGGTCGACGAGTGCGGCGACGACCTCGCCGTCCTCGGCCGCGACCCCGACGTCCTGCGCCGCCTCGTGGCCCGGCCGTTCGCCCGCGTCCCGCACGGCGAGGTCGTCGACGGCCTGCGCCGCGACGGGTACCCGCAGGCCGCCGGCACCGAGATCGAGTGGGAGGCCGAGGAGCGCATCTCCCGCCGGGCCGACGCCCCGTTCTTCATCGTCGGCTACCCCAAGGGCTCCCGCGGCTTCTACGACAAGGAGAGCACGACCGAGCCCGGCACCCTGCTCAACTTCGACCTCATCGCCCCCGAGGGCTGCGGCGAACTGTGCAGCGGCAGCGAGCGCGAGTACGACTACGCGGCCCTGGTCACCCGGATGCGCGAAACCGGCGAGAACCCCTCCAAGTACGCCTGGTACCTCGACGTCGCCCGGCACGGCATCCCCAGCAGCGCCGGCTTCGGCATCGGCCTGGAGCGCCTGACCCGCTGGGTCACCGGCCTGGACTCGGTCTGGCGGGCCACCGCCTTCCCGAAGATCGCGGGGGTCGTGTCGCCGTGACCCAGCTGGCTGCACCCGGCCTGCCCGAGGACACCGTCCGCGCCCGGGCCCGCGACGGCGCCGCCGCCGTCTTCCCGCCCCTGAACAGCTACGGCACCACCGTCTTCGGCGCCACCCCCGAATCCTCCGGCGACGAGATCGACGGACTGCGCCTGGTCCCGCCCGTCTTCATGCCGGGCCGCCTGGCCGAGCT
The DNA here is from genome assembly GCF_038448545.1 of Streptomyces sp. CLV115. NCBI lineage: Bacteria > Bacillati > Actinomycetota > Actinomycetes > Kitasatosporales > Streptomycetaceae > Streptomyces > Streptomyces sp. CLV115. The sequence continues at coordinate 3,198 of NZ_JBCEWQ010000231.1, read as the reverse complement.
CATCGACCTCGGTCGCGAACCCCTCTACTCCGATGTCCGCCTCGACACCGCCCTCGGCGGCTTCACCGCCCCGCTGCCGGTCTACGTGTCGGCGCTCGGCTCCACCCGCGTCACCGGCACCGGCCTCGCCCTCAGCCGCCAGGCCGGACGGCTCGGCATCCCCATGGTCATCGGCGAGAACGTCGCCCCCATGAACGGCTTCCGCTCCAGCGGCGACGACCACCGCAAGGGCCTGCTGGAACGCGTCCAGGCATACTGCGAGGAACTCCCCGACGGCGTAGGCGGCATCTGTGTCCAGCAGAGCACCGAGGACGCCGACTCCGAGGTCTGGAACCATGTCTACAGCGACCCCGCCGTCACCGACCTCCTGACCAGCGGCCGCCTCGGCTTCGAACTCAAGGTGGGCCAGGGTGCCAAGCCCGGCCTCGGCGGCCTCACCATGATCAGCGAAGCGGTCGCGGCCGACCTGGACGGACAGTACGCGGTCGAGCGGCTCGGCCCCGGCGCCTCTTCGATCCTGCGCTGCGCGAGCCCGGGCACCTTCACCGACGAGATCTTCCGCCGGCAGATCCAGCTCATGCGCAACAACTACCCGCGCGCACGCTGCTGGGTGAAGCTCTTCCCCGGCCGGGACATCGGCCGAGCCGCCACCGTCGCCTGGGACGCCGGTGCCGATGCCGTCGCCGTCGACGGTGCCGAGGGCGGCACCGGCTGGGCCCCGACCGGCTTCCTCGGCCATGTGGGACTGCCCCTCGCCGAATGTCTGCGCCGCGTCGAACCCGCCGGCCGCACCCTCCTCGCCAGCGGACGGGTCTGGGACGGCATCCGCGCCGTCAAGCTGCTCGCCCTCGGCGCCCGCGCCGTCGGCCTCGGCCGCGCCGCGCTGATCGCCGCCGACGAGGACCCCGAGCACGGCCTCGAACGCCTGCTGGACGCCATGGCGCTGGAGTTGCGCATGGCCGTCAGCGCACTGGGGCGCTACGCGGCGGAGGAGACCGGCCCCGAGGACCTCTGGGAGCCCCGGTCATGATCTACGAGCACACCTACGAGCTGGTCACCGACGACCTCTTCGTCCTGCTGCCCCGGATGGTGCCCGGCTCGGACCTCTTCCTGAAGATCGAGGGCCTCAACCCGGCCGGCTCCGTCAAGCTGAAGACCGCGCTGAGTCTCATCGAGGACGCCGAGCACCGCGGAGTCCTCACGCCGGGCGCCCGCGTCATCGAGTCCTCGTCCGGAAACCTCGGAATCGCCCTCAGCTCCATCTGCGCCACCAAGGGCTACCGCTTCACCTGCGTCGTCGATCCGAACACCAACGCCACCAGCATCGATCACATGCGTGCCCTGGGCGCCGAGGTGGTCGTCGTCGACACCGTCGACGCCAACGGCGGTTTCCTCCAGTCCCGCATCGCCCACATCCGGCGTCACATCGAAGCGGACCCGACCGTGGTCTGGCTCAACCAGTACGCCAACCCGGCCAATCCGCGGGCCCATTACGAACAGACCGCACGCACTCTGCTCAAGACGGTTCAGCATCTCGACTACCTGTTCATCGGCGTCGGGTCCACCGGTACGTTCGTCGGCTGCGCCCAGTACCTGCGCGAGTTCTCGCCGCACACCCGGATCGTCGCGGTGGACGCCCGCGGCTCCGTCATCTTCGGCTCCGCCCCCGGCCCGCGACATATTCCCGGACTGGGCGCCAGCCGCGTCCCCGAACTGTTCGACCCCGGCCTCGCCGACGACGTGGTGCTGGTCGCCGAGGAGGCCGCCGTACGCGAGTGCCGGCTGCTCGCCCGCACGCACGGCCTGCTCACCGGCGGCTCGACGGGCTCGGTCCTGGCGGCCGTCCGCCGCAGCGCCGACACCATACCGGCCGGCTCCCGCATCGCCGCGATCTCTCCCGACCTCGGCGAGCGCTACCTCGGCACCGTCTACAACAACGACTGGGTCGAGCGGAACTTCGGCGTCCTCACCTGATCCAGCCCGCGAAAGGCAAGCACCGATGTCAATCTTCCACGTGATCGACGGCTCCGTTTCCCAGGATGTCATCGACTCCGCGCCGTCGGACGTCCTGGACCTCGTGCGGGAGACCTACCTCCAGCACAGCCGCGGGGACACCGTGAACCCCAACAGTCACTTCCTGCGCTTCCCCCACGATCCCGGCGCCCGGATCATCGCCCTGCCCGCCCACCTCGGCGGCGACTCGCCGGTCTCCGGCCTCAAGTGGATCGCCAGCTATCCGCAGAACGTGGGCCAGAACCTGCCGCGCGCCTCCGCCGTTCTCCTGCTGAACGACGCGGAGACCGGCTACCCGTTCGCCTGTCTGGAGGCGTCCGGCATCAGCGCCGCCCGCACCGCGGCGTCCGCCGCGCTCGCCGTGGAGACCCTCGCCGACGGCGACAGCCCGAAGACGGTGCTCTTCGTCGGCGCCGGCGTCATCGGCCGGACCGTCTCCGACTTCCTCGCGGCGCGCGGCACCGAAGTCCGCGAATGCCTGGTCCACGACCACGTCGACGCGTACGCCGAGACCTTCGCCGCCTACACCGCCGACACCCACGGGTGGCAGTCCCGCACCGTGGAGCGGGTCGACGCGGCCCTGGCCACCGCCGACCTGGTCGTCCTCGCCACCACCGCGCCGGCACCCTGGCTGACGGACCGGCAGACCCTCCTGCCGGGCCAGCTCATCCTGAACCTGTCCCTGCGCGACATCCACCCCACCGTCATGATCAAGTGCCACAACGTCCTGGACGACATCGACCACTGCCTCACGGCGCAGACCTCGCCCCATCTGACGGAACTGGAGCACGGCACGCGCGACTTCATCGACGGCACACTGGCCGACGTGCTGCGCGGCGATGTCACCCTGGCCCACGACCGCCCCACCGTCTTCTCCCCGTTCGGCCTCGGTGTCCTCGACCTGGCCGTCGGATACCACATCTACCGAACTGCCCTGCGCACCGGTCGCGCCACCGAGATACCGGGCTTCTTCCCCGGGTTGAAGCGCTGGTGAGCCGGGCGGCGCCGGCCGCATCCTCCGACGCCCCGGTCTCGTGCCTCCACCGCACACATGGTGGGACCACGAGACCGGGGCGTCGGCATGTGCGCCAAGAGGGCAGGGAGAAGAAGAGCGGATACGGGAGGACGGGCGGGGTGGCCACGTCACGGACAGCGGGAGCCGGGGGCAGTGCCGGACAGAGAGAC
>NZ_JBCEWQ010000230.1:0-9554 GCF_038448545.1 Streptomyces sp. CLV115 | reverse complement strand
GGGCTGGGGCTCCACCTACGGCCCCATCACCGCCGCCGTACGCCGGCTCCGCGCCGCCGGACAGCCCATCGCCCAGGCCCACCTGCGCAACCTCAACCCCTTCCCGAAGAACCTCGGCGAAGTCCTGAGCCGTTACCGGCGCGTGGTGATCCCGGAGATGAACCTGGGGCAGCTCGCCACTCTGATCCGGGCCAGGTATCTGGTGGACGTCCACTCGTACAACCAGGTCAACGGCATGCCGTTCAAGGCCGAACAGCTCGCCATCATTCTCCGGGAGATCTCAGATGAGAAGTAAGGCCCTTTCCCTGGTCCCCACGAGCGAGGGCCCGCTGGTGGCCAAGGACTTCAAGTCCGACCAGGAGATCCGCTGGTGTCCTGGTTGTGGTGACTACGCCGTTCTCGCGGCCGTGCAGGGTTTCATGCCCGAGCTCGGACTGGCGAAGGAGAACATCGTCTTCGTCTCCGGGATCGGCTGTTCCTCCCGCTTCCCGTACTACATGAACACCTACGGGATGCACTCCATCCACGGCCGCGCCCCCGCCATCGCCACCGGACTCGCCTCCTCCCGCCGCGACCTGTCCGTCTGGGTCGTCACCGGCGACGGCGACGCCCTCTCCATCGGCGGCAACCACCTCATCCACGCCCTGCGCCGCAACGTGAACCTCAAGATCCTCCTGTTCAACAACCGGATCTACGGCCTCACCAAGGGCCAGTACTCCCCCACCTCCGAAGTCGGCAAGATCACCAAGTCGACCCCGATGGGCTCGCTCGACGCACCCTTCAACCCGGTCTCCCTGGCCATCGGCGCCGAAGCCTCCTTCGTCGCCCGCACCATCGACTCCGACCGCAAACACCTCACCGGCGTACTCCGCGCCGCCGCCGACCACCCCGGCACCGCACTCGTGGAGATCTACCAGAACTGCAACATCTTCAACGACGGCGCCTTCGAAGCCCTCAAGGACAAGGAACGCGCCCAGGACGCGGTCATCCGCCTCGAACACGGACAGCCCATCCTCTTCGGCACCGACCACACCAAGGGCGTCGTCCGCGACCCCGCCACCGGCGACCTCCAGGTCGTGACCGTCACCGACGACAACCGCTCCGACATCCTCGTCCACGACGCCCACAACCCCTCACCCACCACCGCCTTCGCCCTCTCCCGCCTCGCCGACCCCGACACCCTCCACCAGACCCCCATCGGCGTACTCCGCGACATCGACCGCCCCGTCTACGACACCCTCATGGCCGAACAACTCGACACCGCCGTCGAACAACACGGCAAGGGCGACCTCGCCGCACTCCTCACCGGCAACGACACCTGGACCGTCGCCGACTAGGCCGTACCCCCGCGGATCGAAGCCAGGTCGGACAGGCGCCGGACGGGCTGAATTTCGGCCCGTCCGGCGCTCGCGTCCCGGGCGGACGGCCGGCCGCCACGCACGATGTGCCCATGACCCTGGACCGTCCCGCGTACCGCATCAAGAAGCGTCTGCTCGGCAAGCCGCTCACGACCGAGCGCATCAGCGAGGAGAAGCTGAACAACCGGACGGCGCTCGGGGTGCTCGCCTCCGACTGCATCAGTTCGTCCGCGTACGGCTCCGAGGAGATGCTCCGGGTCCTCGTGCCCGTCGTCGGGGCCGCCGCCTTCACCCTGCTGATGCCGGTGACGGGCGCGATCCTGCTGGTGTTGCTGCTTCTGACGCTCTGTTACAGCGATGTCGTCATGATCTACACCCGGGCGGGCGGCTCCTATGTCGTCGCGCGGGAGAACTTCGGTCCGGACATCGCGCAGATCGCCGCCGTGGCACTGCTCGTCGACTACATCGTGACCGTCGCCGTCCAGGTCTCGGCGGGCACCAACGCCCTGATCTCGCTGGCCCATCTGGTCGGCACCGACTTCACCGGCCTCGACCACCTCCAGATCCCGGTCTCCGTCGGGGTCATCGTGCTGCTCGCGTACGGGAATCTGCGCGGGATCCGCGAGGCGGGCCGGGCCTTCGCACTGCCCGCCTATCTCTTCATGGCCGCCGTCGGTCTCGTCCTCCTCGCCGCCGCGGTGCGCGGGCTCACCGGCGAGCTGCCGCACGCCGACCTGCACGCCGCCGGGGTCGTACCGCTCGGCACCCCGGGCGACGGCTGGCTCTACGGCGCCTCGCTCTTCATCGTGCTGCGCTCGTTCGCCAACGGCGGCTCGTCCCTCACCGGGCTCGAAGCGATCTCCAACGGCATCTCCGCGTTCCGCGAGCCGCAGGGCCGCAACGCCCGCCGCACCCTGATCGCGATGAGCTGTGTGCTCGGCGTGCTGGTGCTCGGCGTCTCCACGCTGGCGCACTTCACCCATGCCGTCCCCTACACCGACGGCACCCCGACGGTCATCGCGCAGGAGGCCCATATCGCCTTCGGCGGCGGGCCGGTCGGGACGGCCGGACTGGTCTTCGTGCAACTGGCGACCGCGCTGGTCCTCTACACCGGGGCCAACACGCCGTTCACCGGCTTCCCGTTCCTCGCCAGCTTCGTCGCCGAGGACCGGTTCCTGCCGCGGCTGCTGACCCGGCGCGGGCACCGGCTGGCGTTCTCCAACGGCATCATCGCGCTGATGGTCGTCTCGCTGGCGCTGCTGCTGGTCACCGGGGCCAGCGTGGACAAGCTGGTGGCGCTGTACGCGATCGGCGTGTTCACCGCCTTCACCATGGCCGGGGCCGGTCTCACCGCGTACCACCTGCGGCGCCGCGAGCCGTACCGCCGGGTGAAGATCGCGGTCAACGGGCTCGCCGCGGTGATCTCGGCCGCCGTCGTGCTGATCTTCGCGGTCACCAAGTTCACCGAGGGTGCCTGGCTGGTCGTGGTCATCTTCCCGCTCGGGGTGTGGGCGCTGATCCGGATCAACCGCGAGTACCGGCGCGAGGCGGCGGCGCTGCAGAGCCTCCAGCCGCCGGGGGCCGACCGGCCCCGGGACCTGCGCCACCGGGTCTTCGTCCTCGTCGAGACGCTGGACCTGGCGACGCTCAAGGCGCTGCGGTACGCGCACGAGCTGCGCCCGGACGAGATCCGGGCCGTGCACTTCGCGATCGACGAGGCGTACGGCAGGCGGCTGGCCGCCCGGTGGGAGGCGACGGCCGCCACGTCCGTGTCCCTGGAACTGGTGGAGTGCCCGGACCGGCGGCTGCGCCATGCGATGAAGGAGCTGGCCGCCCGCACCACCGAGGACGGCAGGACCTCGCTGACGGTGCTGGTGCCGCGGCGGACGTACTCCAATGTGCTCGGCAAGCTGCTGCACCGGGGCACGGGCGAACAGATGGCGAAGACACTGGCGACGCTGCCGCACGTGGCGGTGACCATCCTGCCGTTCGACGTGTCGCGTGCGCTGCGTGCGCTGGAGGAGGGGCGCGCGCCTCAGCCGGACTGACCGGGCGGGTCCTGGGAGGCGTGCGTCCTGCGCTCGTCGTACGCCTCGCGCGCCGCCTGCACCGCGCTCAGGCGGTGCTCGGTCCAGCGGCCCAGTGCGCACACCTGCTCGGCGGCCTCCCGGCCCAGCTCGGTGAGCGAGTAGTCGACCCGGGGCGGGATCACCGGCTTCGCCTCCCGGTGCACGATGCCGTCGCGCTCCAGCGTCCGGAGGGTCTGGGTCAGCATCTTCTCGCTGACCCCGCCCACCTCGCGGCGCAGTTCGCCGAAGCGGTACGGGCGCTCCAGCAGCACGGCCAGGACCAGGACGCCCCAGCGGCTGGTGACGTGTTCGAGCACCAGCCGGGAGGGGCACATCTGCCCGTTCATGTCGGGCCACCGGCCCCGGTCGCTTACGTTCACACCAGTACCTTACTTCAAAGTGGGTACTTTCCATTGGTAAGTGCACCCCTTACGGTGAGCACTGCGAGCCCGAACAAGGACAAGCGCCACCGAAGAGGAGAAACCCCCCATGAGCATCGTCGTCACCGGAGCCACCGGAGAGCTCGGCCGCCTGGTCGTCGAGCAGCTGCTGACCACCGTGCCCGCGAACGGGATCGCCGCCGTCGTGCGCGACGCGGACAAGGCGGCCCCGCTCGCCGCGCGCGGCATCGAGCTCCGCGTCGCGGACTACGACCGGCCGGAGTCCCTCAAGGACGTCTTCCGGGCCGGCGACCGGGTCCTGCTCATCTCCGGCAGCGAGGTCGGCCGGCGCGTGCCGCAGCACACCGCGGTCGTCGACGCGGCGAAGGCGGCGGGCGTCGCCCAGCTCGCCTACACCGGCATCCTGGGCGGCCCCGCGGCCGACTTCCGGCTGGCCGAGGAGCACAAGGCCACCGAGCAGCTGATCCTCGACTCCGGGCTGCCCCACACCTTCCTGCGCAACGGCTGGTACACGGAGAACTACACGGCCAACCTCGCCCCGGTCCTGGCGCACGGCGCCGTCGTCGCCAACGCGGGCGACGGCCGGGTCGCCTCCGCCACCCGCGCCGACTACGCCGCCGCGGCGGCCGCCGTGCTGACCGGCGAGGGCCACCTCGGCGCGGCCTACGAGCTGAGCGGCGATGTCGCCTGGTCGCTGGCGGAGTACGCGGCGGAGATCTCCAGGGCCACCGGCAAGGAGATCGCGTACCGGAACGTGCCCGCCGCCGCACACCAGGAGATCCTGGTCGGCGCCGGTGTGCCCGAGTTCTTCGCGGGCATCCTCGTCGACGTCGACAAGGCGATCGAGCGCGGCCTGCTCGCCACCACGAGTGGCGATCTGGCCCGGCTGATCGGCCGCCCGACGACGCCGCTCGCCGAGACGGTGGCCGCTGCGGTGGCCACGGCGTAACGCTGTTCCCTCGCGCCCCAAGGGCCCCGTGTCATGACCGTATCCCGATACGGGTATGACACGGGGCCCTTCGCGGAGCTACCTTCATGCAGTTGACACATACATGCCTGGAGGGCCCGTGAAGGGGATCGACGAACAGCGGGCGGGACTTCTGTCCGGCATCGGCGCCTACGGACTGTGGGGGCTGGTCCCGCTCTTCTGGCCCCTGCTGAAGCCCGCCGGCGCGATCGAGATCCTCGCGCACCGCATGGCCTGGTCCCTGATGGTCGTCGCCGTGGCGCTGCTGGCGCTGCGCCGCTGGTCCTGGATCGGCGAGCTGATCCGGCAGCCGAGGAAGCTCGGTCTGATATCGGTGGCCGCGGCCACGATCACGGTCAACTGGGGGCTGTACATCTGGTCCGTGAACAACGGTCATGTCGTCGAGGCGTCGCTCGGCTACTTCATCAACCCGCTGGTCACCATCGCCATGGGCGTCCTGCTCCTGGGCGAACGGCTGCGCCCCGTGCAGTGGGTGGCGGTCGGCACCGGCCTGGCGGCGGTACTGGTGCTGGCGATCGGTTACGGACGGCCGCCGTGGATCTCGCTGGTCCTGGCGTTCTCCTTCGCGACGTACGGGCTGATGAAGAAGAAGGTCAACATGAGCGGCCTGGAGTCGCTCACCGCCGAGACCGCGGTGCAGTTCCTGCCCGCGCTCGGCTATCTGCTGTGGCTGGGCGCCCGGGGCGAGTCGACGTTCACCTCCGGCGGCGCCGGTCACGCGGCGCTGCTCGCCTCGACGGGCCTCGTCACGGCCGTGCCGCTCGTGCTGTTCGGCGCGGCGGCGATCCGGGTGCCGCTCTCCACCCTGGGCCTGCTGCAGTACCTGGCGCCGGTCTTCCAGTTCGTCCTCGGCATCGTCTACTTCCACGAGGCGATGCCGCCGGAGCGGTGGGCCGGCTTCGCGCTGGTGTGGCTGGCGCTCACGCTGCTGACGTGGGACGCGCTGCGGACGGCGCGGCGGTCGAGCATCCAGGTGCGCGAGGCCCGCCGGGCGGCGGGGCGGCAGGCGCCGCGCCCGAACGCGCCGGCCGACGAACCCGCCCCGCGGGCCCAGATTTAGTTACCCGGTTGCCTTTTTGACTTGGTTGCGTTTTCCTGGGGGTCCACGGAACGCGACCGAGGAGCCCGCATGCCCAAGACCCCGCCCGACACCACGCCCGTACTGATCGTCGGCTCGGGCCCGACCGGCCTGACGCTCGCCTGCGATCTGGCGCGCCGCTCCGTCGGCGTACGGATCATCGACAAGTCCGCCGATTTCCCGCGCAGCTCACGCGCGAAGGGCCCCAACCCCCGTTCCCTGGAGGTGCTGGAGGACCTGGGCGTCGTCGACCGGGTACTGGCCGCCGGATCGGGGCCGCTGCCGATGCGCAAGTACCGCAACGGGGTGCCGGTCGCCGACGCCGACCCGTCCCGGTCCTCGAACCCGACGCCGGACACCCCGTACGCCCACGGCCGGCTGATCGCCCAGTGGCAGCTGGAGGAGATCCTGCGGGACCGCCTCGCGGAGTACGGCGTGCGGGTGGAGCTCGGCTCCGAGGCGGTCGCCCTGTCGGAGGGCCCCGGCTCCGTGACCGTCGCGCTCGCCGACGGCCGGAACATCGAGGCGCGGTACGTGGTGGGCTGCGACGGCGGCCACAGCCCGGTACGCAAGATGCTCGGCGTCCCGTTCGAGGGGAAGACCGCCGAGGAGCAGTCGATGGTCTGCGGGGACGTGGAGGCGGACGGCCTCGACCGCGGGATCTGGCACCAGTGGTTCGACGAGGACGGCGCCGTGATGATGTGCCCGATCCCGGGGACGTCTTCAGGCTGGTGGTTCCAGGCGGGGCCGGAGCGCGACGCGGCGGGGGCCCTCGTCCCGCCCTCCCCGGAGAGCTTCCGGCGGCTGTTCGCCAAGCACACCCGGCTGCCGGCCGAACTGCTGACGCGGGCCACGCTGCTGTCGACGTACCGGGTCAACGAGCGCATGGCCGACCGCTACCGGGTGGGCCGCGTCTTCCTGGCCGGGGACGCCGCGCATGTGCATTCCATCGCGGGCGGGCTGGGCATGAACACCGGCATCCAGGACGCGTACAACCTGGGCTGGAAGCTCGCCCGGGTCGTCGACGGCCGCTCGGGCCCCGGCCTGCTGGACACCTACGAGGAGGAGCGGCTGCCCGTGGCCTCCTGGACCCTGGGCATCACCGCCGAGCGGCTGCGCGAGACCCTGGACGCGATCCGGCGGCCGGGCGGCGGCCTGGACTCGGCGATGTCCGCCGACACGACGGGCCTGGGCCTCGGCCACCCCTGGAGTTCCCTTTCCGCCCCCGGCTCCACCTCCCGCCTGCGGACCGGCGACCGGGCCCCCGACGCCCCCTGCCGCGACACCGCGACGGGCGCGCCGACCCGCCTCTTCGAGGCGTTCGCGGGCCCGCACTTCACCCTGCTGGGCTTCGGCCCGGACACGGCCGGGGCACTACGGGCGGCGGAAGCGGCGTACGGCGACACCGTGCGGGCGTACGGCGTGGACGCCGGCGCCCCCCGCGACCTGACCGACGACGCGGGCCACGCCCGCACGGCGTACGGGGTCACCCCCGCCACCGGCCTCCTCGTCCTGGTCCGCCCCGACAACCACGTGACCCTGATCGCCCCGGCCACGGAGCCCGGGGCGGTCGGCGACTACCTCGACCGCCTGGCCGGTACGGCCTGACGGCGGGGCGCCCCGCGCCCCCGCGCCCCCGCGGCTGCGGGCGCTGCGCGGGCTCCGGCCCGATGGCCGGCCGGGCGCGCGGCTCCGCGTCGGCCCCGCAGGGATCACCCCTCCTTCGGGGTGCGCCGGGCACGGTGCGCCCGCACCTTGTGGAGGTTTCCGCAGTGCTCCATCGCGCACCAGCGCCGCCTGCCCGGCCGCGAGGTGTCGGCGAAGAGCAACTTGCAGTTGTCGGCGCCGCATTCGCGGATGCGGTCGGCGTACGGGCCGGTGAAGAGCTCCACCGCATCGCGGGCGACCGTCGAGAGCAGAGCCGTTCCGGTGGCGTCCGGGGCCATGGCGAGGGCCCCGCTGCCGGGGTCGATACGGGGGACGAGCGGCGGCTCGGCCGCCACGGCGTTCACCACGGCGAGATCGGACGGGGAGAGCGCACGGCCGTGCGCCCGGTCGGCGGTCAGGCTCCACAGCGCGGCACGCAACTCGTGTGCCCGCGCCAGCTCTTGCGCGCTCACCGTCGGCGACAGACCGTCCGGCAGCCGGCTCTCCCCCGCCCAGCGCACCAGGTCCCCGGGGGTGTGCAGCACCTCGTACCGCGTGTACCGCGCGTGCCCGCCGGTGGGCAGCAGCTCCAGGCACAGGGCGCCGGGATCGAAGCGGTAGGGGCGGCCCTCCCGTGTGTGAAGGAGCAGCCCCGGGGCGCCCGTTGACGACTCAGTCATGTAACCACTATAAACGGTTTCCATGACTCTGGACTGGAAAGTCGTCATCGACTCGACCGACCCGCACGCCCAGGCCGCCTTCTGGGGAGAGGCCCTCGGCCATCTCGTCGAGGACCACAGCGTCCTGATCGAGCGGCTGCTCGGCTTCGGAGCGGTGCCCGAGGACGTCACCCTCATCGCCCACGACCGCCGCGCCTGGCGCGACCTCGCGGGGGTCCGGCACCCCGACGACCCGTACGACAAGGACAGCGGGGCGGGCCTCGGGCGCAGGCTCCTGTTCCAGCGCGTCCCGGAGGCCAAGACGGTGAAGAACCGGCTCCACCTGGACGTGCACGCGGGCCCGGACCGCCGCGAGGCCGAGGTGCGGCGCCTGGTGGGGCTGGGCGCGACGGTGCTCCGCGAGGTGGCGGAGCAGGGCGGCACCTGGACGGTGCTCGCGGACCCCGAGGGCAATGAGTTTTGCGTGCAGTGACCCGGGCGCCGGGCGTACGAGGTGGGCCGGCACGCGCCGAGGGGCGTACGGCTCGCCTTCCGCGTTCGCCTGCGAAAGCCCCGCCGCGCCCCCGGATCGGGAGCGCGGCGGGGCTTCTTCGGTCACGCTCCCCCCGCACCCGGCTCCCGGAGCCCCGGTGCCACGGGCGGGAAGACCCTAGTCGAGGCCCGGGACGGGTACCGAGTCCCACAGCTGGGCGACCGATCCGTCCCTCGGGGCCAGGCCGACCGGCGGGAACTGGCCGCCCTCCTTGAGGGTGACGACCCTGTCCCTGTTCGGAACCCCGATGGTCCACTTGCCGCCACCGGCCGGCTGGATCGTCCACTGGCCGGGCTGCTGCGTCGCCGAGACGAAGACGTCGTCGCCCCGCTCGACGAGGGCGTAGTCACCGGGGCGTCCCGGTTCGGCGGGCCGTCCCTGTCCGGAGATGATCGTGTACAGGCCGTTCCCGGCCGGCTTCACCACCCAGCGCTCGACGGAGGGGCCGGAGAGGTTCCGCACGGGGACGTCGATCGGCGGGTAGATCAGCGGGACGGGTCCGATCCCCAGGCCCGTCCCCATGGGGGAGCCCACGTTGTGGATCACGTACCTGGTCGACTCGGGGACTTCCGCCCCCGCTGCCGGAGTGAGGGCGGAAGTCGCGTGCAGGGGCTTCGCCGCCGGGGGTGTGGCGGCGTGGGTGGGGGCGGCGGCGGTGATGCCCATGAGGGCGAGCGCAGCGGCAGCCAAGATCTTCTTCATGGTCTGGGAACGATCGCCACGGGGCCCGGTCACGACCGGGTCCGGATCCGCCTGCCGCTTCCGTCCGGTCGGTCGTGGCCGCGCCCCCGGGGGGGCGGC
>NZ_JBCEWQ010000229.1:0-10036 GCF_038448545.1 Streptomyces sp. CLV115 | reverse complement strand
CTGCTGATCATCCGCGTCGCCCTCGGACTGACCGTCGCAGCCCACGGTGCGCAGAAGCTGTTCGGCGTCGGTCATCAGCGATCCGTATACGTGCCAGGCGCCCGGCTCGGTCAGGGTGCCGTGCTCGATCTCGCGGGTCATCGTCGTGTGCCACTGGGCTGCGTCGTTGATGGCCCGGCGCAGTCGCTCGTGGGCGTCGTCCCGGGCCGGGCCGTCGGCGGGGCCCGGGGTGGCGAAGTACGTCACCGCTTCGCCCGCCGCCTGCAGGGTCGCCGCGTAGCGGTCGAGGAACATCTGCCCCGGGCGGTGGTCGTCGACGGTGTCGGCCGGCGTCCGGGCGATGCCGCGGACCTGGAAGGTGATCCCGTGCAGAGCGCGCAGGGTCTCGCCGTGGCCGGACGGCTCGCGTCGTCCACGTACCGCCACGCACCGCGTGTTCCAGCGCAGCCTCTCCCGTCTCTCACGGACGTCCTCGTAAGCCCGCATCGCCAGGTCCTCCAGGCGCCTTCCCCTCTCCAGCCAGGTGTCCGCACGGTCGGTGTGCTGCCGCTCCTTGAGCCCACGGCCCATGTCGGCGAGCAGATCGCGAAGCTGACCCGCACGCAGCTGCAGGCCGCCCTCAAGCGAGCCGGCCGTCAACGCGGCATCGCTGAAGAGGCTGACCGGCTCCGCGGCATTCTCCGAGCCGAGTGGGCTCACCAACCCGAGCTCGTCGAAATCGCGCTCGGCAAGCAGATGCCGGCCCTACTGCTTCAGCTGGAAGCCGCTTCCAAAGCTGCCGACGACCTCGAAGAAGCAGTGGGCGAAACATTCCCTCGCCACCGGGATGCTGAAGTCATCCTCAGCTTCCCTGGTCTTGGTGTTCAGCTCGGCGCCCGGATGCTGGCCGAGATCGGAGACGACCGCCGACGCTTCGCAGACGCTCGTGGTCTGAAGGCTTACGCACGCGCCTCACCGATCACCCGCGCCTCAGGCAAGAAGTCGAGCGTTGCCCGACGGTGGGTGAAAAACGACCGACTGAACCATGTCGGCCACCTCTGGGCCTTCTCCGCCCCCAACACCTCACCAGGTGCCAAAAACCACTACCGCAGGCGCCGCGGGAGCACGGAGACCGGCACGCATCCGCCCAGCGCAACCTTTTCAACCGCAGGATCGGACAGCTCTACCACTGCCTCCAGCACGGCCAGCTCTTCGACGAGGCCGTCGCCTTCCCTGCGGCAGCCGAGGCCCTCGCGGCATGAGCTCCATCAGCCGCCGACTGCGCGGGACCAGCACTCCTGGATGGCTACCTGCTTCCGCTCAAGCTCGGCATTCATCACCCGGCTGGTGGCCGTTCCCGGAATCGTGAGCGACCGCCCGCGAACCCTGACGACCCGCAGATCACACAGGACTCTGCTCCGGACCACCCGCCGCCGCGTCTCGATGTCGGCGACCTCGTTCCAGGGGATGACCCGCCTCCTGACAAGGGTGCGGAACTCCAGCCCCCTCGCGGTCAAGAGGACCCGGCCATAGATCAGGTTGACCGTGCCGACAAAAGCGACCGCAGCAAGGATTCCAAGGCCACCCACAAACCACCACTTGCTCGGCTCATGCGTGGTCAGGATCATCGCCATCATCACACCGGCAAGCGCCAGCGTCACAAGGACGTTCCGCCACCAGGACCTCCGGCGATCAACAGAGTTGAAGCCGATCCACACATCAGGCATGTCCATGATGCTATCGACGTCCGTTCGGACGATGACCGGCCTGGCTTGACGATTTATGTGCCCTGAGGTGTCTGTCCGGCCCAGGACGTTGCGAACTGGTTGATGAACACCACGACGCCGACGGGGTTCCAAGCCGCCCTGAGCGCTGCCGCCAGACCGCGCCGGGCCCGCACCGAATGGGCCGGGACGGCCATGTCCTCGACACTCTGCTCCCAGCCGGCTGCCTGAAGGTGTCATCTGCCGCCTCGTACGGCGTCTCTGCCTGCGGACCACTCCGCTACGCCGCAGGTTCCCCGAGCGACAGGGCGATCCTGGGCTCGGCGCAGCACACCGTCTCCGTGCACGAGCTCCGCCATGTCTTCGACGGCCCCTGTCTTCCCGACTGGCAGGTCGTCGCGCAGCTCACCACGGCGTTGTGGAGCCTGCCCGAGATCACCCGCCCGCTACGGGGCCAGGCCCGCTCCACCACCGGCCCCGGATGCGACCTGCACCGCCCCGCCTACCTCGCCTACGCCTCCGCCTGCCACCGCCCAGCTGCCGGCGGTCGGCTACCACGATCCGCTGCCTCAGACCGGACTGCGCGTGCTGCTGGACCAGTTGACCGGCTGGGGTTTCGTCGAGCCGTTTCAGGACTACGCGGCTCCGCTGCGGACCTTCCACGGTCTAGCGGCGCGTGAGGAGGCATGGGCGCTGACCCGTAGGGCCGCGGCACCGTGGCTGCCGTCCGGTCCACCGTCGTTGACGTGGGACGCGCACTGCAACTCCCCAGCCGCCTGCTCGACGGGGTGGAACGCACCCTTCGTGACCTCCTCGGCCACCTGCGCGAGGACCACGGCCTGCTGCCGGGCGACCTGGAAGACGTGTGCACCCGCATTGACGAACTGCAAAGGGTGACAGCCGACTTCTACGCGGCGCTGGCAACGATGGTGCAGGCGGACGTCACTGGCAACGAGGTATTCGGCGAGAACCGGGACCGCGTCGTGGAGGCACTGCGGCAGTTCCCCCGCGAGTACGGCCGGGGCCTGCCCAGGGTCGAGACGGCCCTGGCCGAGCTGCGCGAGGCCGGCTTCGCCCGCACCGTCGAGGCCGCCGTTGAGCACGCCGGACCGGTCGACGCGGCCGACCAGCAACACTGGATCGACGAACGCCTGCGCCGCCTGGCGGACCTGGAGTCCTGGTTCCAGCCGGACGGCAGCGTCCACAGGCTGATCGACTCGGCCGGCGGCGTCGTGCACACGATGCTGGTCGCCATCGGCCGCCGCTACATGGCCCGCCGACGCGGAAGCGACCCGACCCGGGAGTCGACTTCAGGACCCTGGCCCACAGCCTCCACCGGCAGCCGGAAGAGACCCAGGCCCGCCGCGTCTACGCGGCCGCGTTCGGGGACTTGCCTGGCACGCCGTCATCAGAGCGGGAGAGGAAGACGTGGCCCACGGCACCACTGCCCGGGCCGGCGCTGCCCGCCACCAGGTCGAGGTGACCTTGCGGGAACATGAACGGCACGGGCCCGCGACCGGGCGGCCCCGCAAGGTGCCCGATACCACTGCCGTCCGCGCTGCCGCCCAAGCGGCGGCGAGTGCCGCCGCACAGTGCCGCCGTCACCTTCTCGCCGTGCTGGCCACCAACGGCGAAGTCAGCCTTGAATACTTCGCTGGACTGCCCTCCCAAGCGGCTGCCGTCCTGCTGAACGCCATCGAGATCGCCCTCGGCCAGTACCGGCCCAGCCGCGGATCCGGACAGGCCGTCATCGACGACGCCGGCCTGCAGGTGACCGTCCGTCCAGGCCTGCCCCGTACCACCGTCACCGTCGAGCTGGCCGAAGGCCGACTCACTGGGCCCGACCTGCGGGTGTCGGTTGTCCCCGCAGACAAGTCACCCGACGTGCCCCGCCAAGCCACCCCCGACACCGCGGAATCGACCTGGAGCATCGCGTGAACGAGGCCCCGCTGCTGGACGCCGACCTACGAGGGAGCACCCTCCTACTCATGGCATCAGGTCGGCTCAGAACGGAGAACGACCCCGAGTACTACCGGGTAGCCCTGAAGGGCCATCAGGAACTCGCCGAGTTCTTTCGCATGGAATTGAACTGAACCCTGGAGGTCCACGAGGTCGCGGGGCTGATCCGGCTCCACAAACGCCGCAGTGACCTGCCCGCCAACCGCGGCCCCCGGCTGGTCCGCGACCGAAAGCCACTGGCCGGAACCCTGGTGATGATCCTCGTCTGCCTGGCATGCGAGCAGCTGTGGCGGTGACCGTGGATGGGCGTGCGGGAACTCGTGCAGGCCATCGCCCAGGTCTGCGCTGCTGAGTCCAACACCTACCAGCCGGTCGTCCGCGGCGAAGCCTGCCGCTGGCAGCTGAACTGCGAAGGGTGCGACAAGTTCGTCATGCCCGGCGCCGACCTCCTCTACTGGCACCGGAAACGCGATCAATGCCGCTCGCTCGCGGAACGGGCCCCGGACGAGCCACCGCCGACTACCTGCAACCAGGTCTTCGAGCCGACGTCCAAGGCGATCGACGGCCTGGAGAAGGCACTCGCAGCCCTCGGACTGCTCGACCAGGCCCTGGCCATGGACTTGCGGCGCCCACAGGACTACTTCCAGCGGCTCTGGAGCGTCGCGTTCCGCGCTTCCGACCTCGCCGCCGCAGGCGAACAAGAGGACGATCCGGACCGACAACTGGAGGACTCCCAATGACCCAGGCCCTTCCCGCCCCGCGCACAGCACAAGCACTCCAGGCCCGCCAGCAGTGGACCGAGGCCAGCCTCCGCAGGATCAAGGACGCGGTCGCCCACCTGGAGAAGACGAAGACCCCGATCACGGTCTCGGCCGTCGCCCGGCACGCGGCGTCTCCCGCACCTTCCTCTACGAACCCCCGCAGGCCCGGGTGCTGGTGGAGGAAACAACGCGCCGGGCAGCCGGCCGACGGATCCAGGACCGCCACGACGAACTCGCAGAGCGAAGCGTCCTGGAGGGAACGGGCCCTGAACACTGAGGACGCACTCAAGGAGACACAGGACGAGGTCCTGAGCCAGCGCGCACAGATCGCCGAACTCCTCGGCCAGGTCCGCGACCTGCAGACGGAATGGACCGAGGACGACATCGTGCGGATCACCACGAAGAACTCCATGCTCAAGACGCGTGTCCGCGAACTGGAGCGGGAGAACCGGCGAGTGACCGACCGGCTGGCCGCGGCTCGCGACAACGTCCGCTTCGCCGACAAACGCATCGCCGACCTCGAAGCCCAAGTGATCGACGGCGGACAACCATCTCCCAGGGAGACACTCTGATCTGGGAGGAATGCCTCGCCTGCCCGGAATCTTTTCATTAGGTGTAACTGCAAAGCTCGAAGCTTCTTGGAACAATCGACGTTGAGGGGAAGTCAGGTGGGGGCCAACAGTAGATCTTCTCCGCTTGACGGGCGAAGGCCGTCAGTGCGATCGGCGAAGTAGCGCTTGGCGAGCGCGGCTCCCGACACGTGTCGGGAGCCTCTGAAGCCGGCTTCGCGGGCCAGTGCCAGCATTTCCTTCGGGGTGTAGAAGCTGACGAACGGCGTCCCTGATGCTCGTGCGCCTTCCTCACTCGCCCGCAGGCCGGGGCGGTCGGCGGCGTCGACCAGTTCGGTCGGCAGCAGGAAGGTCATGGCCAGCGTTGAGCCGGGTGCAAGCCCGGCAATCCGTCGCAAGGTGGCAGCGGTGGTGTCTTTGGTGAGGTACATGGTGACGCCGGTGGAGACGATGACCGCTGGCCGGCCGGGATCGAAGCCGGCAGTGGACAGTTGCTCAGGCCAGGACGCGCCGGCCTCGAAGTCGACCGGCACCAGGTGCAGCCAGTCGGGGATGCCGTAGCCGAGTTCGACCAGGCGGTGGCGCTTGAAGGCTTGGGTGCCGGGCTGGTCGACCTCGAAGATCTGAAGGCGGGAGGCGAGCTCCGGCTTGCGCTGGGCGAAGGTGTCCAGACCAGCTCCCAGGATTACGTACTGGGTCACACCCCGGTCGGCCTGCTCGGCGATCAGGTCCTCGATGAAACGAGCGCGGGCAATGATGGCCGCCCGGAACCCGCTGGTGGCCTGAGGATCCATGTCCGGGCGGGCGCGCCATTTATCACCGGGGGCCGCCAACTGCAGGCCGATCTCGTCTTCGACCAGGTGCGGGGGCGGGTCGATCTGAAGGTGCATCGCCCGCCAGAGGGCGGTCCGCACCGCGGTATTGTCCGGTGCCTCGATCTGTTCGTGCGCCATGGTGTTCCCCTTCGTCGCAGTCAGTTCTTGGCGGGTGCCTGGAGGCTCCACAGGCGCCCGTCGGGGTCGCGGACGGTCATCTCCTTGGTCCCGTGGTGGGTGTCCTCGAACGGCGTGACCACCTCGACGACAGGATCGGGACGGAACGCGTCTGCGTCCGGCGCCTTCAACACGATCCGCGTCTGGGGCTCCTGGTCCTGGGGAACCTCAGCGATGAACACGTAGGGACCGTCGCCGTTGCGGAGCTGGCCGGAGTTGTGGTCCGTCGCGAACTCCAGCTCGTAGCCCAGCGCCTGGAAGAACTTCGCCGCCTTGCCCCAGTTGTGCGTCGTCAGGAACACGGCCTCGATACCTTCAGTCGTCATGTCAGGTCTCCTTCTCAGGCGATTGCTGATTGTCCCCTTGGGCGTCGTCGAGGTAGGCGCGCAGCGCGTCAGCGACGAGTGCTGACAACGACATGCCCGAGTCGATGGCGCGGTACTTGACCTGCTTGATCAGTCCGATCGGCAGGTACACATTGAACTGCTTGACTTCCTCATCACCCACAAATGAATGCTAGCATCATAGCTTGCTAGCATGGGCCGATACGGCGAACCGATCCGATCCGGTTCAGGAGGTCGGTGTCGACTTCTTCGTCCACTGGCTGGTGCTCAGGTCCTTGCGGGTCAGGCGGCGGGTCATCAGGCTGAGCGCTCAGTTCAGGTGGGTTTCGGAGTGCGGGAGCAGCCGTTCGCAGTCGCGTGCGTTGCGGCAGGCGTTCATGCACCAGTCGATCGCGTGCTCGGCAGTTGTGCCTTCCGGCCCCCGCGACGAGGTCGCCAGTTACATCCCTGATCGAGTGAGTCGCATCAAACCTGCAACCATGTCCCGGACATGTTCGCTACGCTCCTCCCCAGGTCATAGCCACTTCAGGGATGCTCCCGGCCGGAAAAGCACGCGAGACACCGACGTGACGACTGCGGCCGTGCTCGACTGCGGCCTGTCCCAGTGCGCCCTGATCGCCGTCCCCGCCCGTTCCGGCGACGTCGCGGAGCTGATGCCCCGTTGTGCGACACAATCGGCGACGAACTCGACCACCGCGGCATCCTCCCGAATCAGTGCCTGTTTCTGGGCCCTTGAAGGGCACCGGCCCGGAGACAGGGCGCCTCCGGGCCAGTGGGTCACGGTGTTCGGCGTCTGTGGAAGGGCTCTGGTGATGGCGGACATGGGCGTCAACTTTGGCGACGGCTCTTCCACCAGGTCTCCAGCACGGAGCCCAGGAGGACGGCCAGGACCGGCTTGGTTCCCACCCGCGACCACGCGGTGGCGGAGCGGTCCAAGAACTACCAGTACTCGACGCACCAGGTCGTCATGGACGCAGACACCCATCTGGTGGTGGTGGGCCGGCCGCTGCCGGGCAACCGCAACGACTGCAAGGCGAAGGCCGCCGTCGGGAACACCGCAGTGATCGCCGACGGAGGCTACCGAGGTACCGGGCTCGTCGTCCCACACCGCCGCGGCCCCGGACAGAGCGAACTGCCTGCCTGGAAGGAAGAGCACAACAACGTTCACCGCACGGCCCGCGCACGGGTCGAGCATGCCTTCGCCCGGATGAAGACCTGGAAGATCCTGCGCGACTGCTGCCTCAAAGGCGATGGCGTGCACCACGCGATGCTCGGCATCGCCCATCTGTACAACCTTGCGCGCCGCGACTGACCGCACCGGCCCGAAGTACTGTCCGTTCAGGATTCGGCGGGCAGCAGTTGGACCAGGCCGACCCAGTTCTCCTCGTCCACCTTGCTCTGTGTGGCGCGGACCCTCCAGCGGCCAGCGGGCAGTGAGACCGATGCCTCGGCGGGCTTCCCGCCGCCGGGGTACTCGACGCCCAGGTCGGAACCCGCTTCGGCGGAGTCCATGAGCACTGCCGGGCCGTCCGAGGCCCAGGTGCCGCACTCCTCCCACACCGTGGCCGGGTCTGCGAGGGCGGTGTCCGCCGCGGCTCTCAGCCCGGCCTCGGAGTCGGCGGCGAGCCACCGCAGGAACGCTCGGTGCTGGGGAAGATAGCAGCTGGTCGCCGGCTCGTCCGCCAGTACCAGTGCCTGCGTACCGTTCTCGTCGAGAGGGATCACACCGGCCAGAGCGTCCACCGCGCAGGCCCGGTCGTAGTCGTCTGGGGCGGTGGCGTCTTCCGCCATAAGCCCACTTTCTGTGCACCCGCCCCAGGAGGCCAAGGCAGAGACGGGGACGACGATCAGAGGACCGCCCAACGACTCCACCCAAACAGGGGAGGGGCCGGAGGCATCGTCTGCGGTGGATGAAGAGGCGATCATGCAAGTCAGTGTGCCCTCGCCCACTGACAACGTCCCCGCGCTCATCGGAACCCAGCACGGGGAAAGGCTCAGCACCTATGGCAAACAGCAGTTACGGGACAGCCTTCAGCCGGAGACATCAGGCTCCGGGGTGCCTGTGTTCTTCTTCTGGGCGGGGCGGTCGACCAGGGAAAGGCCCTGGTTCCCGTACCTCAGGAGCTCTATGGCCAGGTGGACGAGGAGCCGCAGAAGATCGATGTCGTCGAAGCGGTGGCCAATCTGGGGATCGGGCCCCGCAGCGATGAGGCGATGAGGCCGACCGTCACAAAGTGGCTGAGGCGCGGGCTGACCTGACCGATCCCGCTGCCGGCGTACGGCTCGGTACCGCACTCAGCCTGCTGGCCTGCGTGGGCGCCGAGGAACACGACATGCTCCGGGAGGCCGTCGTGGACTCGGTGTACCGGGGCACGCCGGCACTGGAGAGTGCGATGTGGATGTTCGGGAGGCCCATCGGAAGGGCGCTCGACCGAAGACTTCGGCGATGAGCGGAACCCAGCAGCCGGTCTCTCGCGCCCGGCGCATCCCGCACCCGGCGCACCCCGCAAGCGATTGTGGCCCGGACCCGGGACGTTCCCTGCACTGCCCGGTGTGCAGGAGGCGGACAAGGAAGGTGCACGGGTGCCACAGTTCGACCGTGGCGGATGCGCCGGTCGACGGCCGAACTCCAGCGCCTGGTCTTCAACGCCGCCGACCCGGACGCCGACCGCGACGTCCTCGTCCTGCAGAATGCCCGCAAGGAGCGCAACGCCGCGCCCTCGCCGACTTCCTGGACGGCTGGGACGACGCGGGCGGAGGGTGAGGTGAGTGCTTGGGTTCAGCCCCAGGTTTCGCCGCTGACCTGGTCCGGTCCGAAGTATCGGGTAGTGACGGAGGTAAGTGCCGGTAGTGGGCCGCCGTCCAGGCCGAGAGTGCCCAGCGCGTGCTTGAAGGTGTGGACCACGCAGGTCCGCAGCGGGAGTACCGGCCCATCGTCCATGTCCCCGCAGGTGTTGGCGGACAGTGGCCGGTTCTGCGGTCGCGCCAGGGCGAAGCAGACCAGCGTCGTGCGTTCGTCCTCGTACTGGAAGTAGTCGGTGATCGCCCGGTTGCCGAAGTCCATGTGGGCGAACACGACGGCGATGTCCTCGTCGCCGTACGGGGCGACTTGCAGCGCGGGCAGTATGTCGAGGACTTTCTCGCCGGAGGCGAGCAGCCGGGCCTCCTCGTGCGAGGGGCCCCACGGCGGGGGATCGTCGTCAAGGTCCGGTGTGTCCCACGGATACTCCTCGGTCCGCAGCACCGTACTGACGGGAGGCTTGTCCCAGCGGGCCTGCCCGCTGACGCTGCCCCAGTTGAGGCTCGCGTTGATGCAGAGCCGCCCCGTGAGGAGCGCCCACGGGGTCCGGACCACACGCTCGCGCGCCAGCTCGACCGCGAGTCGGCCGAACGCCTCCGGCCGCAGGAGAGTCGGCTCCGGGGGCGCGATGAAGGCGTCGGTCCAGATTCCCATGCCCCTTTTTGTAGCAACAGGGTACGGCCCGGCGCGACCGTGTTTCCGGGCAACGGACGAGCCGCACGCCGGGTGCCAGGCTGGGCGCGGGGCGGCGAAGGCGGAGCGGGAGCGGCCGCTGGACGGGGCGCCAGTACCCCGTGGCCGTTCACGCATCCCGCTACAGGTGCCGCCTGAGGCATGGCCTGCCCAGGCGCGGGCTGACCACCCACCTCGCGCGACTCCACCCGCAACGCCCCCACCACGGCCCCACC
>NZ_JBCEWQ010000228.1:0-10072 GCF_038448545.1 Streptomyces sp. CLV115 | reverse complement strand
GGGGCGGGGGGGGCGGTACCGGCACCGCCCCGCCCCACCTGCGCGGACGGTTCTCAGCGGCCCGTCTGCAGCGCCGTCCAGGTGCCCGGACCCACCATGCCGTCGGCCGTCAGTCCCCGGCTCGTCTGATAGGCGCGCACCGCCGTCACGGTCGCCGGGCCGAAGCTGCCGTCGACGCCCACCGTCGAGCCGAGCGCGGCGGTCAGCGCGCGCTGGAGCCGCTTGACCCCGTCGCCCGAGGCGCCCTGCTGGAGGCTCGGTGTCGCGCCGGCCGACAGCAGCGCGGTCCAGGTCCTGGCGCCCACCACACCGTCGGCGTCCAGCCCGCGGGTTGCCTGGTACGCGGTCACCGCGGTCCGGGTGGCCGGCCCGAAGGTGCCGTCCACGGCCCCCGCGGAGTAGCCCTGGTCGTTCAGCAGCTGCTGGACCGCCTCGACCTGGGCGCCCGTCGAGCCGCTCTGCTGGGTCGCGTACGAGGTGAAGCTCAGCCGGTCGGTGCCCTCGCCGCCGCCGGCGGATCCGCCCACCAGCTCCATGTAGCGGTTCCAGTCCCAGTAGGGCCCGGGGTCGGTGTGGTCGTTGCCCGGTGCCTCGCTGTGCCCGATGATGTGCGCCCGGTCCTTGGGGATCCCGTAGCGGTCGCACAGCGACTTGGTCAGGGCCGCGGACGCGCGGTACATCGTGTCCGTGAACCAGGACGGGTCGTCGATGAACCCCTCGTGCTCGATCCCGAGCGACGAGGAGTTGGCGCTCTTGGCGTGGTAGGCGGTGTCGCTGTTGCGCACCGTCTGGGTGATCTCGCCGTCGGAGGAGCGCACCACATAGTGGGCGCTCACCTCCGCCGCCGGGTTCTGGAACCAGCTGATCGAGCCCGCGTACGAGCCCTGCGTGACGTGCACGACCACCTTGTTGATCTTCGCCGAGCGGCCCGCCGCGAAGTTGTTCGGGTTGGCGGGCACCCACCGCGCGGACGGGTAGTCGGGGCTCTGGGTGCGTACGTCGGAGGCGGCGAGCGCACCCTTGTGCGGGGACACCGGACGGCTCGTCACCGAGATCCGCTCGCCCCCGGGGACGACCGCGTCGAGTCCGGAGGCCAGGAAGGTGTAGACGGTGTCGGCGTAGAGGGCGGCGGCAGGGCCCTGCGCCCCGCCGTACTGGGCGACGACCGGGTACCAGGCGTCGATGTCGTCGCGGTCGCGGGCGTCGAGGCCGAGCTTGTCCGCGTAGCCGCGCAGCACCGCGGCGCCGCCCATGATGTTGGCCCCGGTGTCGGTGCGCAGCTCGGCCGGCGGTCTGCCGGTGAGGGCGGCGGCCCGCTCCAGCGCCCGGTTCGAGGGGTTGCTCACCAGGTGCATCACACCGAAGCCGTTGGCCTGGCTGGGGCGCCCGGAGTGGCCGTCGAGCCGGGTCTCGCCGTAACCGACGGCGGCCAGCAGATCGCGCGGTACGTCGAACCGCGCGGCGGCGAGGGCGAACGCCCGGTCCATCGGACGGCCGTCGCCCGGAGCGGCGAAGGCCGGCGTGCCGGTCACGGTCAGGACGGTGGCGGTGAGGGCCGCCAGGACGGATGCGCGGCCCTTTGTGTGGGCGGCGGCGCGGCTGGGCATACCTGCTCCTGCTCGGTGGGGGGAAGGAGGACGGCCCCCGGCCGAGTGGGGTGGGCCGAGGGCCGTGAAGCCCGCTCAGCGTAACCATCTGGTCAGGGCATGACAATCATTTGCCCGGCGTGTCCAACTGCCGTTCACTCCAACGGAGTTGCCGCGGAGCCCGGCGGCCTGCCCGGCGAACGGATGGACCGTCGTCGGGCAGGACCGGCGGTGGGTCCGTCCTACCAGCGGTCGCGGTGGATGACGTCGGCCACCGGGCGGCGCCGCACCGGACCGAAGTTGCCCTGCGGCCATCCGACCGGAATGGCGGCGTAGGTGTGCATGTCCTCGGGGATGCCGAGGGCCTCCTTCCACTCCTGCTCCAGCATCAGGTGCCAGATGGTGATGTTCGCCGCGAGCCCCAGGGCCCGCGCGGCGAGCAGGATGTTCTGCACACCCGGGTAGACGCACGAGCCCTCGGCGAGCGCCTGGAAGCGCGTCTGCGTGTTCATCATCTGCTCGGTCGCGGCCGGTCCGAGCGCCCGCGCGGAGGCCAGCAGCCCCTCCTCGTCCAGACGCGGCTCCGGAAACCGGTAACAGGGCACGATCAGCGCCGGAGTGTCGGCGAAGTGGTCGCGCTGGTACTCGATCGCGGCGACCATCCGGCCGTACGCCGCCTCGTCCATGCCCTTCGGGGCGTACTTCCCGGTCGTCGCCAGATAGGCGTCCACGCACCGCTTCCACAGGGGCGCCAGACGGGCCATCACCTCGCGGTCGGTCACCACGACATACTCGTAACACTGCATGTTGCCGCCGCTGGGGCCCCAGACGGCGGCCTGTATGAGCTGCTCCAGCGTCTCGTCCGGCACCGGTTCCGGCTTCAGGCGGCGCATCGCGCGCATGGTGGACATCGTCGGGAAGAGCGCGGGCCCGTCGGCATGGGGCGTGTCGATCGTCATGATCGCGGAGTGTACGGGCCGCGCACCGGCCGCGGGAGGCCCGTCGGCGGGGGCCGAGGGGGGCGTCCCGGCGGGTTCGCTCCCGCCTGCGCGTCGGCCGCCGCGGACCCTTGCGGCGGGCCGCCGTGAACCACCGAAATCGCACACCTGGACAGCAGCCCACCGCACGGGGGAACGCGGATCGGCTTCACCTTCGCGAAGGCGTATAAATGGTTCCTCCGAAGACCAGTCGGCGTCCCCCGATGGCACTCACACCTCACGCGGCAGGGCGTCACCGCGTACGAGAACGCAGGAGCGCCGCATGAGCACGGCAGAAGAGATCAGCACCTTGCTGGTGGCGAACTTCGGCACCGATCCCCTCGAAATCCGGCCCGAGGTGTCGCTCCGTCACCTCTGCCTCGACTCGCTGGCGTTGGAGGAACTCCGGCTGATCATCGAGGACCGGATGGGCGTCGACCTGGACGACGTCGAGCTGACCTCGCGGGACACCGTCGGCAGGCTCGTCGACGTGGTGCACCGCAAGGCAGCCGCGTGACGGGCCGCGCGTACCGCCCCGAGCCGTTCGCCGCCGCCGTCACCGGGATCGGCATGGTCACCGCCGCGGGCGTCGGGGCCGAAGCGACCTGGCGCACGGTCTGTGAGGCGTCGACCGCCCCGTCGGTGCCGCACCGGCCCGAACTCCACGACCTGCCCTGCGACTTCATGTACACCGTCGCCGGCCTCGACCCCCGGGCACTGCTCGGGGTGGCGACCGCGCGGCTGATGGACCGCTTCTCGCAACTGGCCGTCATCGCGGCCCGCGAGGCCGTCGCCGACGCCGGACTCGACCCCTCGGTCTGGGACGGCGGGCGGGTCGCCGTGGTCATCGGCTCCGCCCACGGCGGACTGCCCTTCTACGACGAGCAGCACACCACCCTCACCCAACGCGGCGCACGCCGGGTCTCCCCGAAGCTCGCCCCGCTCACCGTCGTCAACGGTGCGGCCAGCAGCGTCGCCACCGACCTCGGTGCCCTCGGCCCGAGCCAGGCCGTCTCCACGGCCTGCTCCTCCGGCACCGTCGCCATCGGCACCGCCCACCAGATGCTCCGCACCGGGGCCTGCGACATCGTCGTCGCGGGCGGCGCCGAATCGGTCTGCTCCCGGCTGCTGATCGCCAGCGCCTGCCAGCTCAAGGCCGTCTCCACCCGGCGCGACGACCCCGAGGCGGCCTGCCGCCCCTTCGACATCCACCGGGACGGCTTCGTCGTCGGCGAGGGTGCCGGGCTCCTGGTGCTGGAGCGTCCGGAACACGCCCTGGCCCGCGGCGCCACCGTCCGCGCGCACATCGCCGGCTACGGCGCCTCCAGCGACGCCCACTCCGCGGTCGCCCCGGACCCCGGGGGCCTGGGCATCGAGCGGGCGCTGCGCTCCGCGCTCGCGGACGCCGGGGTCGCGGCCCGGGACATCGGCCATGTCAACGCCCACGGCACCTCGACCGTCTCCAACGACCTCATCGAGGGAACGATGCTGCGCCGGGTCCTCGGCGAACACCCCCTGGTCACCTCGACGAAGGCGATGACCGGACACACACTGGGGGCCGCCGGCGGCATCGAGACCGCGCTGACCGTACTGGCGCTGGAGCACCGGCTGGTACCGCCCACCGTGAACCTCGACTCCCCGGACCCCGCGATCCCCGTCGAAGTGGTGAGCAAGGAGGCCCGGCCCAAAACGTTCGACGCGGCCGTCAAGACCTCGCTCGGTTTCGGCGGACACAACGCCGCACTCGTTCTCACCAGGGCCTGACCCGGAAACCCAAGAGGCAGGCGAACCACCATGGCCGACGAGATCATCCGGACCCTGACGGTGGACGGGCTGCGCTACGGCTACCGGGTCCTGAGACAGCCCTCGCCGCGCACCGAACCGGTCATCATCCTCGGCGGCGCGCTCCAGGGAATGTACGGCTGGCCGCAGATGGACGACCATCTCGGCCCCCTCACCTCCGTGGTCACCGCCGACCTGCCCGGCATGGGCGACGCGGACCTGCTTCCGCCCGGTGCGGGTGACGACGTCCTGCACGCCGCCGTCACCGGGATCATCGACGATCTGGACGTGCCGAGGGCCAACCTCTTCGGGTTCTCCTACGGCACCTCGATCGCCTTCGGCTGCGCACAGCAGCATCCCGGCCGGATCGCCCGGCTGATGCTCGGCGGAGTGCCCGCCCACATCACCGACGAGCAGCGGGCCCGGTGGGGCCGCGCCGTCGACCGGCTGGAGACCGGTGACCTGGAGGGGCTGGCCGGACTGGCCGCCGGGGTGCTGATGTGCCAGGACCCCGAACGCAAGGTGCACCGCGGCGAGTTGGCACGACGCTATGTGAGGCGCTCGTTCCTGTACGCCCTCACCCACTCCCCGCACGCCGCCCTGTCGCTGCACCGGGCGCTGGGGCACCGCCCGGACTTCTCCGGTGGGCTGACCGGCGTACCGGCCCTGGTCTTCGCGGGTGAGCACGACACCGTGACCTCGCCGGAGCGGCAGCGCGCCTTCGCCGCGACGATCGAGGACAGCAGGTTCGTCACGATCGGGGAGTCCGACCACTGGGTGGTCCTGGAGCGTCCGGACGACGTCGCCGACCTCGCGGCCCGCTTCTTCACCGACCGCCCGCTGGAGCCGGCGCCCGGTCTCGCCGCGCTCCCGGCGCAGGCGCGGAGCTCGCGCAGACCGGCCGGCCGGGACCTCGCCGACACCCCGTAGTCCGTCCGGGCCCACGGGGCGCCGCTCCGTTCGACGGGCCGGTGCCGGGCTGCCTACGGTGGAGGCCGGGAGGGGGACTCCGGAAGGAACGGTCATGGGCAAACCCGAGTTCGTCTACGTCATCTACATCCAGACCACCGCCGAAAAGCTCTACGAGGCGCTGACCGACCCCGGATCGATCAAGATCTACATGGGCGGTTACGGCCCCGAGTCGAGCTGGGAGACCGGGGCGCCGGTCCGCTGGAAGATGGACCCGGACGGCGAGTTCGAAGAGGTCGGTCAGCGGGTTCTGGAAGCGGCCCCCGGCAAGCGGCTCGCGTACACCTGGCACACCCTCCAGCCCATGCACCGCCAGATGTTCGACTTCGCCTCGGACGAGGAGTGGGACCGGGCCGTCCGGGAGCGGTCGAAGGTCGCCTTCGACATCGAGCCGGCCGAGGAACCCGAGATGGGCATCAAGCTGACCCTCACCCATGACGGGTTCGACAGCCCCGACAGCAGGATGCTGGAGGGCGTGAGCGGCGGCTGGATCATGATCCTCTCGACGCTCAAGACCCTCCTGGAGGGCGGCAGGTTCCTCGACGAGCCGGCCTGACGCTCAGGCGCCGGGCACCCGGTCGAGGAAGCCGCTGACCGAGGTGATGCGCCCGTCGCCGGCGAGGGCGATCACATCAAAGCCGGCGACCGGCGCCGAGCCGTCGGCGACGGAGACCAGCTCCCAGCCGAAGCGCACGATGTCGTGGTGTCCGTCCGGCGTGCCCGCGAGCCGGAACTCGAAGCCGGGGAACTGCTGATGGGCGCCGTCGATCGTGGCCGCGAGCTCCTCGTGGCCACGTACATCGGCCAGCGGGTCGGTGTAGGTGGCGTCCTCGGTGAAGGCGGCCGCCACGGCCTTCGCCAACTCCTCGTCGGTGGCCGCGTTCCAGGCGGCGAAGTAGCGCTGGACGGCCTCGTCGTATGCGGTCATCGTGCTGCCTCTCCTCGTGTCCCGGCCCCCGGCCGGGCTCTCGTCGTGCTGGTGAGGAACACGATGTCCGAAGGCGCGCGGGGGGTCGATTACCTCCGGGGTAATGGCCCGCGCGGCCGGGGCGGGAGAGGCACCGCCTCAGATCCGGCCGTCCGACACCACGTGCATGGCGGCTTCCTCCGCCGACGCGGCGGCCCCGTCGATCCCCACGTCCTCGCCCGCCATGGTGTCCGGCTCGTCGATGTCCAGCTGCCGGGTGAGCCGGCCGGCGCGTACCGTGCCGACCTCCGCGTCCCACAGCTCCCCGTCGCCGCCGGGCAGGTCTCCGATGCCGTCGCCGACGGTGTCGGAGGACTCGGGCAGTTCGCGGGCCAGACGGCCGTCCAGCGACTCGCCTTCGTGCTGTTCGGCGGCGGTGGTGCCCCGGTCCTCCACGGCCCACGGCCGCTCGGGCGGGGAGTAGCCCTCGTCGAGCGCGTCGGTCAGATGCCGGTCGTCAAGGGTGTCCTCGACGTCGAGCTGCTCGGCCAGGTCCGAGGCCTCCGGCTGCTGGGGCTGGTAGACATCGTCTCCCCTGTCGGCATCCATCATGGCGTTGTCCCTTCCCGAATCAGGGGATCCCGGGCGTGCATGCCGTGCACACGACTCGGGAGAAAAGGGGATCGTTCCTGCGGTATGCACCCGAGTGCCGTCGAACCGCCCGTATGGCTTCAGGATAACGGTCTCCGGCCGGGGAGGGCCGCTGCTCGGGCGCCGAGGGCCGGTCGGAGGGACCATGGAAGACACGGGCGGAACATGCCCTGTCCCATCCGCAACGGAGAACGGTCATGGATTACCCGGAGAGCTACCAGTTGGTATTTCAGGCGTCCGCGGTGGAGGACGACACGGTGACCGTCCGGCGCACGGCACAGTCGGGGGCGGGCGGCTTCCCGATCTACGAGGACGAGACCGGGATCGTGCGCGCGGAGATCAGCGACCAGGGCGAGGTGCGCATGCTGGCCAGCGGCGGCCACCAGGTGCTCGGCACCCCGCTGGTGGTGCGGGAGCCGAGCGGCTGAACCCCCGCGCCGGTCAGCCCTCGGTCCAGCCGTGGTTCTTGGCGAACTGCAGCAACCCGCGCCGGATCTGCAGGATCTGGGCACCCGTCAGCGAGGGCGCGGACTCCAGCAGCACATCGGTCACGTCCCGGGTGTACTCGGCGGCGCTGAGCACATCGCACAGGGCATCGTCGTCGGGCGCCCCGGCGGCGGTGACGGCCACGGGCCGCGGGGGAGTCAGCGGCTTCCCGTCGGGCCCCTCGGCGAGCCGGACGGACGACGCCTTCAGACCGCGGTCCCCGTCCTCGATCTCGAACTCGACCGCCGTGCCCGTGTGTACGTAGGACTCGGGGATCAGCATGTCGTTCACATGGAGGAAGACGTCCTCGCCTCCGTGATCGGGTGCGATGAAGCCGTAGCCCCGAGCTCCGTCGAACCGCACAACGCGACCAGAAACCACACCGACCCCCAGAAAAGAACCGGGCCCCTTGCCCGTACGCCACACATGACCCGACCGGAGAATAGCCCCGAGCGGCCGGGCGGCGCGACCCGGTCGGGAGCAATCGCCGCCGCCCCGGGCCGGGACGCCGACGGCCCGCTCATCCGACCCGGCGCTCGGGCGGCGCCGCGTTCCCGGCCGCCAGCGGGGAGCGGGCCAGCTCGACACAGCCTGCCGTGATCAGGACGAGCGCGATCAGCTCAGGCAGCACCCACCACCCAGTGCGCAGCTCCTCGCCGAACAGCGTCACCCCGTACACCACACTGATCAGCGCGTCCCCGAGCGTCAGCATCGGCTGCACGGCGACCAGCGTGCCCGCCTGGAGGGCGTTCTGGAGGAGGAACAGGGCGCCCACCCCGGCCGCCGCCGTGGCGTACAGCTGCCAGGAGGTCAGGAGCGCCACCGCCCCGCCGCCCCCTTCGAGCCGGGCCATCGCGTCCTTCATGAGCGCGGCCGTCAGGGCGTACCCGCACGCGGCGGCGAGGCCGAGCAGCGCGCCCCGGGTGTTGCCCCGGCTGCCCAGGGCCGCGCCGATCAGCGCGGCCTCGAAGAGCCCGGTCAGGATCAGCGCCGGAACCCAGGCCGCCCCGTGCACATTCGTACTGCCGCCGCCGGGGGCCGCCGATGCCATGCCCAGGGCCAGCCCGAACGTCACGGCCGCCACCCCGTACCAGACCCTCCGGGGCAGCCGGACGCGCATGACGAACGCGGCCATCAGCAGCGTGGCGGGCAGCTCGATCACGAAGATCGGCTGGACCACGGCGATCGGCCCGGTGGCCAGCGCCACCGCCTGGCAGACGGCCGCGACGATCACCAGGCCGATCCCGGCGAGCCACAGCCGCTGGCGGACCAGGTGCCCGATCAGTGACAGACGCATCGCCTCGCTGTCGGGGACGGTGCGGGCGGCACGGCGCTGGAGCACGGAGGCGCTGCCGTTGCTGAGCGCGGTGAGGACGGCGAACAGGACACTGATCACCGGACCATGATGCGGGCGGCCGCCCGCCGATCCCGGGTCCTGCGGCACGGCGGCATGGCGGGATCCCGGACCGGAGCACGATCCCCGAAGAGGACCGGAGCTGTCCGCAAGCCCGAGTAGCGTGCACCCATGGTCGTCAGGAAGAACCCCGCCGCTCCCGCCGTGCTGTCCCCGCGCGCGCTGAACCGCGCCACGCTGGAGCGCCAGCTGCTGCTGCGCCGCACCGCGATGTCCGCGAAGGGCGCCGTGGAGCACCTGGTCGGCCTCCAGGCACAGAACACCAAACCGCCCTACTACCAGCTCTGCGCCCGCCTCGAAGGCTTCGACCCGGCCGAACTCGCCGGGCTGATGGAGTCCCGCGAGGCGGTCCGCATCGTCACCCTGCGCTCCACCATCCATCTGCACACCGCCGCCGACGCGCTCACCCTGCGCCCCCTGGTCCAGCCGGCCCGCGACCGGGAACTCAACACCTTCCGCAAGGGACTCCTCGGAGTGGACCGGGACCGGCTCAGGGATCTCGGCAGGCAGCTCGTCGAGGAGCGGCCCCGTACGCCCAAGGAGATCCGCGAGGCGCTGCTCACCGAGTGGCCCGACGCGGATCCGCAGTCCCTGGGCGTGGCCGCCCGCTGTCTGCTGCCGCTGGTCCAGGTGACCCCTCGCGGGGTGTGGGGGCGCAGCGGCGGGGTCGCGCTGACCACCGCCGAGCACTGGCTCGGCGCCCCGTCGCAGCCGGCCGCCGCACCCGACGCCGCGGTGCTGCGCTACCTCGGCGCCTTCGGGCCGGCCTCGGTGCGGGACATGCAGGCCTGGGCCGGGCTGACCCGGCTGCGGGAAGTCTTCGAGCGGCTGCGCCCGCGGCTGGTCACCTTCCGGGACGAGAACGGGGTCGAGCTCTTCGACCTGCCGGACGCCCCGCGTCCGGACGAGGACACCCCGGCCCCGCCGCGCTTCCTGCCCGAGTTCGACAATGTGCTCCTCGGTCACGCGGACCGCACCCGGGTGATCCCGCCGCGCTACCGGGGGCGCAACGGGAACGGCAACCAGTCGTACGGGACGGTGCTCGTCGACGGGTTCCTCGCGGCGGTCTGGCGGCTGGGCGACGGGCCCGGCCGGGCCGTCCTCACCGTGCAGCCGTTCGGCAGTCCGGGCCGGGCCGAGCGGGACGCGGTCACCGAGGA
This sequence comes from Streptomyces sp. CLV115, assembly GCF_038448545.1. Lineage (NCBI taxonomy): Bacteria > Bacillati > Actinomycetota > Actinomycetes > Kitasatosporales > Streptomycetaceae > Streptomyces > Streptomyces sp. CLV115. The sequence continues at coordinate 140 of NZ_JBCEWQ010000228.1, read as the reverse complement.
GGCGGCCCGGACGCTCTCCGTCATGGCGCCCCCGGCGGGCGGCGCCGACGGGTACGACATCCGGTTCGGGACGTTCGTCGACTTCGGGGAGTGAACCGGGGCGGGGCTTCGCGGACACGGAAGGGCGGTGGGGGGGGGGG
>NZ_JBCEWQ010000227.1:0-10144 GCF_038448545.1 Streptomyces sp. CLV115 | reverse complement strand
CTTCCGACTCCCGCTCCCCCGGCACCTTCGTACGGAACCAGTCGTCCGGCGCCGCCGCCGCGGCCAGTCGTTCGCTCAGTTCCGAGCAGCGTGCGGCGGCCCGTGCGTGGTCGTCCCCGGCCCAGGCGGCTTCCCGGGCGTCCGGGGGCGTCGTGCCGCCCGCATCGGCGGCCCGGAGCCGTCGGGCCGCGCGCGCCTGCTCCCCGCGCATCAGCTCCAGTCGCTCGACGAGCATCTGCCGCCCGCCGGGGCGGCGGTCGTGGACGGCCACCGAGGAGGAGTACAGTCCGGCGGCCCGTACCGACTCGCGCTGTGCGAACGCCGTGCCGCGCAGGGCCGCCAGATCGCCGAGCAGCGACTCCATCACGTCCCAGGGCGGAATCTCGGCGCCGTCGAGACAGGCCCGCATCCCGGCAGGATCACGTCGCAGGAAGAGCCCGTACCAGCCGCTCCCGGGGTCCAGCAGTGCCACGAGTTCCCGTAGGTACTGAGTGAACTCCCGCACTTCCCAAGCATCTTGACGCACTGTCATCTCTGCCCTCGCCGACGTCGACCGGAGCCTCCAGTCCGCAGGCATTCGACATCAGCCGTGTTACGGCGCGGCTACGCGGGCTTTTCGACCACGCTGCGGTCGAGGCGCGGCCACACGCACCACGGGCCCGCGGCTACCCCGCCAGCGGCACCGCGTCCGGTTCCGGGGCCGAGCGGGCGAGGAGCTCGTCCATCGAGAGCCCCAGCGCCCCGGCCAGCGCGGCGACGGTGAAAAAGGCGGGGGTGGGGGCGCGTCCGGTCTCGATCTTGCGCAGCGTCTCGGCGGAGATTCCGGCGTTCGCCGCGATCTCGACCATGCTGCGTCCGCCGCGTGCCTCACGCAGCAGCGCGCCGAGGCGTTCGCCGCGACGGCGCTCTTCCGGGGTCAGGGGCGTTCGTACCATGCCGTCATTCTAATACCGCTGAGACCGGTATAGTAATTGGCATGGTGAAGCTCAAGACAGACACATCCATCGAAGCCATGCGCGAGACCGGCCGAGTCGTGGCGCAGCTCCTGACCGCCGCCCGGGAAGCGGCCGCGGTCGGCGTCTCCCTGCGCGAACTGGACGAGGTGGCCCGCGGCGTACTGCGTGAAGCGGGCGCCGGATCCCCGTTCCTGAACTACCGGCCGCATTTCGCGCCCACCCCCTTCCCCGCCGTGATCTGCGCGTCGGTCAACGACGCGATCGTGCACGGCATCCCGACCGACCAGCGACTGCGCGACGGCGATCTGGTAAGCATCGACGCGGGCGCCACACTGGGCGGCTGGGCCGGCGACTCGGCGATCAGCTTCACCGTCGGCCACGCCCGGCCCGATGACACCCGCCTCGTCGAGACCGCCTTCGCGGCACTGGAGGCGGGCATCGCGGCGGCGGTCGTCGGCAACCGGATCGGCGACATAGCGCACGCGATCGGCACGGTCTGCCGCGGTGCGGGATACGGCATCCCGGAGGGGTTCGGAGGGCACGGCATCGGCCGGTCGATGCACGAGGACCCGGCCGTCCCCAACGAGGGACGACCGGGTCGCGGCATGCTGTTGCGGCACGGGATGGTGCTGGCGATCGAGCCGATGCTGATCGGCAGCGGCAAGGACGACTACTACCCGGACCAGGACGGCTGGACACTGCGCACGTCCGACGGCAGCCGGGCCGCGCACGCCGAGCACACCGTGGCGATCACCGACGAAGGCCCGCGCATCCTGACCGCGTTGTGACCGCCCGTCCGCGGCAGACCGGCGAAGCCGCCAACCGCGCAGGTACGGCTGCTAGTTGTTCTGGATGAACTGCTTGGCGAGGGCGTCGCCCGCGGTGACGGCGGCACTGTGGCTCTCGATCGGAGAGACCTTGGAGTTCTTGAACAGGATGTAGGTGACGCCGGATTCCGCGCCGCCGGTCTCCGGGTCCGGGTCGATGCCGAGGGCCTTGGCGGTGGCGTACGAGGCCTCACCGATGATCTTGTTGGGGCCGGTGTCACCGACGACCGCGTACTCGACCTTGTTGTTGTAGATGACGGCGACGACGCCACCGCCCTTGATCCCGGCATCGCTGTAGTTCCAGATGCTGCTGGTGCTCGGCACGACGACGTACGGCAGCTTCTCGGCGTTCAGCGGCTTTCCGGCGGAGGTCTCGAAGGCCGTCCCGTTCTGGAACCAGGGGTCGGTGTCCTCGTTGCAGGCGGCGGTGATCTCGCCGTCGCAGTCGATGTCCATGTCGGCCTTCCAGAACACGGCTCCGTTCTTGCCGCAGACCGGAACGGACGCGGAGGTCTCCTCGTCCGTACGGTACTTGCCGTTGGATATCTGCGAACACGAGGTGACCTTGGCCAGCAGATCGGCCGCGCTGACGGACCCTTCCTTGAGGTTCGCGCCCCGGGCCGGTCCGGCGTGGGCGGCCGGGCCCAGGGTGACGGTGGCGAGCAGGGCGGCGCCGGAGGCGGCAGCGAGGGCGAGCGTTCGGGTACGCACAGTGGGGGTGCCCTTCCATCAGGAAACTTTCCTTACCGACGCGCACAACATGGCCCCGCCCGGACGCCTCCGTCAAGACCGCGGGGCTGGTTCCCGGTGAATCCTCACCAGCAACCAGCCCCGCACGGAACACTATTGACGCATCGTCACCATTCGTGCCGCCACGCCCTGCCGCCCGTCGTCACGGGCGTCCGGCGGGCCGCACGACCATGGCCGAGCCGCCGCCCCGGCGCACCTTCTCCGCGGCTGCCAGCCACCGTCCGTCCGGCAGTCGCTGCACACCCGTCGCGGCCCCGATCTCCGGGTTGAGCTTGAAGACGTGCCCCAGCGACTCCAGCTCCGCCCGGACCGGGCTGTTCCACAACTCCGGTTCGATCTCCGTCGTCGCGGAGTTGCGCTGACTGGCGCGCGGCGCCGCGATGGCATCGACCAGCGGAAGCCCCCGGTCGACCGTGCCGATGAGCGACTGGAGCACGGTCGTGATGATCGTGGCACCACCCGGCGATCCCAGCGCCAGCACCGGCTCGCCGTGCTTCAGCACGATCGTCGGCGAGATGGACGAGCGCGGGCGCTTGCCCGGACCAGGCAGATTCGGGTCGTGGACGGCGGGGTTGGCCGGCGCGAACGAGAAGTCCGTCAGCTCGTTGTTGAGCAGGTAGCCACGCCCCGGCACGGTGATCCCACTGCCGCCGGTCTGCTCGATCGTCAGGGTGTAGGCGACGACATTGCCCCACTTGTCGGCCGCGGTCAGATGGGTGGTGTTCTCCCCCTCGTACGTCGTCGGGGCAGCCGTTCCACCGCTGCGGCAGTCTGCGGGGTGCCTCGGGTCGCCCGGCGCGAGCGGGCTGGTCAGCACCGCGTCGTCCTTGATCAGGCACTCCCGCGCGTCGGCGAACCGCCGGCTCAGCAGCTCACGCGTCGGCACGTCCTCGAACGCCGGGTCACCCACCCAGCGTCCGCGGTCCGCGAAGGAGATCCGGCTGGCCTCGATGTAGCGGTGCAGATACCGCGCCTCGCTCGCCTTCGAAAGGTCGGTGTGCTCAAGGATGTTGAGCGCCTCACCGATGCTGGTGCCGCCGGACGAGGAGGGCGCCATGCCGTACACGTCGAGGCCCCGGTAGCCGGTCCTCGTCGGTGCCTGCCGCAGCGCCCGGTAGGACCGCAGGTCCTTCGCGGTGAGGTCGCCGGGCCGCACCACCCGGGTGGACCCGGGGTCGACGGGCGGGTTGCGGACGGTCCGTACGACGTCGGCGGCCAGCTCTCCCCGGTACAGCTCGTCGACGCCCTTGCGGCCCACCTCTTCGTAGGTGCGCGCCAGGTCGGGGTTCTTGAACACCGAGCCGACCACCGGGAGTCGACCGCCCGGCAGGAACAGCTTCCGGGTCGCCGGGAAGTCGGCGAACCTGGCCTGGTTGCCCTCGGTCTGCGAACGGAACGTGCTGTCGACGACGAAGCCGTCCCTGGCGAGCCGCTCGGCCGGCTTCAGCACCTGCCGCAGCGACTTGCTGCCCCAGGTGTCGAGCGCGGTGTCCCAGGTGGCCGGGGTGCCCGGGGTGCCCACCGCCAGTCCGCTGGTGACGGCCTCGTCGAAGGCGAGCGGCTTGCCGTTCTCCAGGAACAGCGAGGAGTCCGCGCTGCGCGGTGCGGTCTCCCGGCCGTCGATCGTCTCCACGGTGCGCCTCTTGGCGTCGTAGTAGACGAAGTAGCCGCCCCCGCCCAGGCCGGCCGAGTAGGGCTCGGTCACCCCGAGCGCCGCCGCCGTCGCCACCGCGGCGTCCACCGCGTTGCCACCCTTGCGGAGCACCTCGATTCCGGCGGCCGAGGCGTCCGCGTCGACGCTGGCGACCGCCCCTCCGTAGCCCACCGCGACGGGCGACTTGGGTGGTTGCGCCGACGGTGGCGCGGACGAGGACGGGGCCGCCGCCCCGATGGTGACGACAGCGGCGAGAACAGCCGACAACGACACATTCCGCGCGACGGAACGTCTCATGCGCACCTCCAGTGCTGGATCGTCAGCGCAGAGTAACGCCGCGCCGCCCGCCCCGTCAGGTCCGCCGTGAAGCCGGGCCGAATGCCCACCGGCTCTCCTGCTGCTTGGTGTACGTGGTGACCGTCGTCCCGGTGGTGAAGACCCGGGATCCGGTCGGGGTGAAGGGGTGCGGGGCGAACGAGGCGTGGAGCGGGGGATGCCGTCGCCCAGCACCACCGGGTGGCGATGCACGGCCAACTCGTCGATCTCTCCCGGTAATTGACCGGACGACACGGCACCGCCGCAGAGCCGGACGCCCATGCCCGGTGCCCGCTTCAGCGCGCGGACGACCTCCACCGGGTCGTCGGCCACGACAGCGGTCCCGGGGTCGGGGCACAACAGGGACGGGGAGAACACGTACTGCCGCAGGTGGGGATACGGGCTGGTCGTGCCGCTCGCCCGTGCCGCCTCGTAGGCGCCGCGCCCCATGACGACCGTGTCGAACTGCCTGTTGGGTGTGGCAGCGACGCCCAGGGACCTGCGGACGTGGTCCGGGACGGTCTCGGAGTGCTCGGCAGGAATCGCGGCCTTCAGGTCGCCGTCGAATCCGGTGGAGTCGTGCTTTCCGTCCGGACCGGCGATGAAACCGTCGGCACTGCAGCCGATGAGGTAGGTGAGCCGACGCATGCGGGGCCGCTTTCGAGCCGTGACTGCCGGGGACAACACGACACCGGGCAGCCGGCATCCGGCGGGCATCGGTCGCGACCGACGTAGTGTGACCGGTCACGAACGGGACCTGCCCCGGGCGGCATCGGCAGCCGTGCCTGCGGTGGTCGGGCGGCGCGATCGGGAAGAAGCCCCGGCCCCCACCGCGAAGACGGAAGTCGGGGAGAACTCGCCCTCCCTGCCCCTTTCAACGTACAGCGCGCCGGGGGGCTTGCCGCAAGGCCCGGGTCACGGCGCAGAATCGTCGGCCGGTGCCGCAAGCTGCGGGAATTCAGTGGGACACGACTGCCTCGGAGGCGCAACGGTGATCGAGCGGTATGTGTTGGATCTTCAAGAGGCCGACGGAACACGGATCGCGGTCGTCGGCGGCAAGGGCGCGCAGCTGGGCGAGCTGTCGCGGATCGAGGGCATCCGTGTGCCGGGTGGCTTCTGCGTGACGACGAACGCCTTCCGGCGGGTCATGGCGCAGGCGCCGTCGATCGACGAGCGGCTCGATCGGCTGACCCGCCTGGACCCGGACGACCGGGAGGCGGTCCGCGCGCTCTGCGCGGAGATCCGGCGGATCATCGAAGGGGTCGTCGTCCCGGGTGATGTCGCGGCGGCGATCACCCGCGCGCTGGCCGGACTCGGCGAGCGGGCCGCCTGCGCCGTACGGTCCAGCGCGACGGCGGAGGACCTGCCGACGGCCTCCTTCGCCGGCCAGCAGGACACGTATCTGAACATCGTTGGGCCGGCGGCGGTCCTCCGGCACATCAGCCGCTGCTGGGCCTCGTTGTTCACCGAGCGGGCCGTGGCCTACCGGCGGCGCAACGGTATCGACCACCGTACGGTCCACATGGCCGTGGTCGTGCAGCGGATGGTCCTTCCGCACGCGTCCGGGATCCTGTTCACGGCCGACCCCGTCACGGGCAACCGGAAGGTCGCCACCGTGGACGCCGGCTTCGGTCTCGGCGAAGCCCTCGTCTCCGGTCTGGTGAATCCGGACGTCTTCAGGGTGCGGGACGGTGAAGTCGTCGGCAGGGCGATCGCCGCCAAGGAGCGTGCCGTTCATGCCGTACCGGGCGGCGGTACGCGGGAAGTGGCGATCGCCGCGCAGCGGCGGGAGCAGCCGGCGCTGACGGATGCGCAGGCCGTGCGGCTCGCGGGGCTCGGGCGGTGGATCGAGGCACACTTCGGCTGCCCGCAGGACATCGAGTGGTGTCTGACCGACGACGGCTTCCGGATCGTTCAGAGCCGGCCGATCACCACGCTGTTTCCCGTCCCCGAGAGCGGTGACCGGGAGAATCGCGTCTACCTCTCCGTGGGCCATCAGCAGATGATGACCGACCCCATGAAGCCCCTGGGGATCTCCGTGTGGCAGCTGACGGCCATGGCGCCGATGCACGAGGCCGGCGGGAGGCTGTTCGTCGACGCCACCCGGCGCCTGGCCTCACCCGCGAGCAGGGCCGGCCTCCTGGACGTCGTGGGGAGGGGCGATCCGCTGATCAGGGACGCGCTGGAGACGGTCCTCGTCCGCGGTTTCGTCCCGTCGCTGCCGGACGCGGGCCCCGGCCGGCCGTCGGCCGACGGGGCGCCCGCCGGGATCGGGACCGATCCGGCCGTCGTCACCGAGCTGATCGAGCGCAGCCGGGCATCCGTCGCCGCGCTGGAGCGCGACATCCGGACCAAGAGCGGACCGGCGCTGTTCGACTTCCTGCTGGAGTCCTTCGAGGAGCACAGGCGGGCCCTCGTCGATCCGCTGAGCCTTCGGGTGGTGATGGCGGGGATGGAGGCCACGTGGTGGCTGAACGACAGGTTGTGGGAGTGGCTGGGCGAGAAGAACGCGGCTGACACGCTGACGCTGTCCGCCCCCGGCAACATCACGTCGGAGATGGGGCTGGCGCTGCTCGACGTCGCGGACGTGATCCGCCCGCGGCCGGAGGTGGTGGCGTTCCTCCGGAGTGCCACGGACGAGGGCTTCCTGGACGAGCTGGCGGAGCTCGCGGGCGGGGTTGAGGCGCGCGAAGCCATCGAGGCCTACCTCGACCGGTACGGCATGCGCTGCACCGGCGAGATCGACATCACGAGGCCGCGCTGGCGCGAGCGCCCCACCACGCTGGTGCCCGCGGTCCTCGACAACGTCAGGAACTTCGGGCCCGGCGCCGCCGAGCGGCGCTTCGAGCAGGGGCGGCACAAGGCGCGGGAGAAGGAACGCGACGTGCTGTCACGCCTGCGGGCACTGCCGGACGGGGACCGGAAGGCCGACGAGACCAAGCGGATGATCGACCGGGTCAGGACCTTCATCGGATACCGGGAGTACCCGAAGTACGGCATCGTCAGCCGCTACTTCGTCTACAAACGGGCCCTGCTGGAGGAGGCCGGGCGACTCGTGCGGGCCGGTGTGCTCCCGGAGAAGGAGGACATCTTCTTCCTCACGTTCCAGGAACTCCACGACGTCGTGCGCTCGGACCGGGTGGACGACCGGCTCGTCCAGGCGCGCAAGGACGCGTTCCGCTCCCACCAGGCGCTCACCCCGCCCCGGGTGCTCACATCGGACGGTGAGGCCGTCACCGGGGCGTACCGGCGCGACGGTGTGCCGGCCGGCGCCCTGACCGGCCTCCCGGTTTCCGCCGGGACCGTCGAGGGCCGGGCCCGCGTCGTCCTCGACATGGCGCAGGCCGACCTGGGAGCGGGCGACATCCTGGTCACGGCCTTCACGGACCCCGGCTGGTCGCCGCTGTTCGTCGGAATCGCGGGCCTGGTGACGGAGGTGGGCGGCCTGATGACCCATGGCGCGGTGGTCGCCCGGGAGTACGGCCTGCCGGCCGTCGTGGGCGTGCAGCGGGCCACCCGGCTGATCCGTGACGGACAGCGGATCCGCGTGCACGGAACGGACGGTTACGTCGAGATCCTGCCATGACGACGACACCGGCGGGCCGACGTCCGGGCGGCGGGCAGCCGGCGGCCGGCGGCCGGCGTCCAAACAGCGCGGCAGCCCCGGATCGAGGAGGTGCTCCGCCCGCGGGAGACCTTCGTGGAAGACCTCGTCGGCGCGCTGCCCGCCGGGTCGGGCCTTCCGCGGGCCGCGCAGCCCCCGCACCGCTTCCGCCCGACTCGCGCGGGGCGGCGGGCCGGGCCCGCGTCCGTGGTTCAGGCCCGCCGCAGCCGCCTTCGCCCCGCCGTGAGCACGGCGCTCACCTCACGCAGCCGGAACGGCCGCGCCAGCAGTGCCACCGCGAGCAGCAGGACCAGGGTGCCCGCACCCACCGCGGTGAAGTCCCCGTGGCCCGCGCACGCCCGGGCGGCGAAGTACGCCGCGACCCCGGCGGGCACCGTCGCCGCGACCAGCCGGAGCTGCGCCCACAGTGTGGGCGAGCGCAGCGGTGAGGTCGCGGTCGCGCCGCTGCCGCGGACCCTGCGGTGCAGCACGTACGCGGTGGCGGCGAAGCCCGCGAACAGGGCGACGGAGTAGGCGCCGGCCATCCCCGTCACGGCCCAGCGGACCGGCAGCAGCAGATACGCGGCGGCCGAGAGTCCGGCGTTGAGCGCCGCGATCACCAGGTTGAGGAGGAACGGTGTGCGGGTGTCGCTCATCGCGTAGAACGCCCGGGAGAGCACGTACTGCCCCGAGTAGGCGACGAGGCCGGGCGCGAACGCCATCATCATGCCCGCCATCACGGCGGTGCCCGCGTCGTCCGTGGCCCCGTATCCGTAGACGGCCCCGATCACCCACGGTGCCAGCGCGAACAGCAGGGCCGTCGCGGGCACCACGACCGCGGCCGAGGTGCGCAGGGCGTACGAGACGTCGCGCCGCAGGCCCGGCAGGTCGTTGTCGGCGGCCGCCCGGCTCATCCGGGGCATCAGCGCGGTGACCAGCGAGACGGTCACAATGCCGTGCGGGACCACCCACAGCTGATAGGCGTAGCTGTAGGCGGTGTAGCCGGGGCCTCCCGCCATGTCCAGGTCCGCGGCGCGCTGGCCGACGGTGGTGGAGAGCCGGGTCACCACCCAGTAGGCGATCTGGTTGGTCAGTACGAGTGCGACCAGCCACCCGGCCGCGCGCAGCGGCCGGGTGAGGCCGCTGCCCCGCCAGTCGAACCGGGGCCGCCAGCGGAACTTCGCGGCGCGCAGCGCGGGCACCAGGGCGAGCGTCTGGACGACGATCCCGGCGGTCGTGCCCCAGCCGAGCAGCCGGGCCTGTGCCTGCGTCAGCGTGCCGTCGGAGTCCGCCGCGATGCCCAGGTGGAGCCCGAACACGGCGATGATCACGATGTTGTTGAGGACCGGGGTCCACATCATGGCGCCGAACCGGCCCCGGGCATTCAGTACTTGGCTGAGCAGGGTGAACAGTCCGTAGAAGAGGATCTGCGGCAGGCAGTAGCGGGCCAGGGCGACGGTCAGTTCCGCCTGTGGGCCGTGGTAGCCGGGGGCGTACACCGAGACGATCCACGGGGCGGCGAGGACGGTGATGCCGGTGAGGGCGAGGAGACCGAGGGCGCAGAGGGTGAGCAGCCGGTCGGTGTACGCGGCTCCGCCGTCGGCGTGGTTCTTCGCCGCGCGCACCAGTTCGGGGACGAATACGGCGTTGAGGGCGCCGCCGATGAGCAGGGTGTAGAGGATGTTGGGCACGGTGTTGGCGACGTTGTACCCGTCGGCCTGGAGACCGGTGCCGAGCGCGGCGACGATCACCGCCGAGCGTATGAAGCCGGTCGCCCGGGAGACGATGGAGCCGGCCGCCATCACGGCGCCGTTGCGCAGTACCGAACGGGGCTTGTGGTCCGCGACCTCGGTGGTGGTCGCTTCGGTGGCGGTCACCGGCGGGCCGGTCGTGCCGGGCACCTCTGATGCCCCTGGTACAGCGTGTTGTTCGCGGCTCCGCCCACCGGTGTCTCCCACTCTCCGCGCGTCTCGACGGCCCGGCCGCCGTTGCCGGGCTTCCGGCGGAGGGGCGCGAAGGGGGTCGTCGGGGTCAGGGG
>NZ_JBCEWQ010000226.1:0-10184 GCF_038448545.1 Streptomyces sp. CLV115 | reverse complement strand
CTCCCAGCCCTCTCCCCCTCTCCCCCTCCCTCTTTCTCTCCCGGACCGGGCAGTGGTGAGCGCCCGAGTGTTCAGCGCCCTTCCGGGAAGACCGGATTGGTGAGCGCGGCCAGTGCGCCCGGCAGCCCCGGCACCGCCGCCGGATGCCGGACCTCGGCCCGTACGTAGGCGGCGTGGGCCGGCGTGGTGCGCCATTGGACCGTCCCCGTGCCCGACTCGGGCAGCCCGGCCGTGAACAGCGTGCCCTGGTCGGTGACGAAGTGCGCCGTGCAGCCGGGCGCCCCGGTCACCTCAAGCCGCACGGTGACCGGGGTGTCGTCCCCGTCCACCCGCAGCCGCTCACCGATCCCGGCGTGCAGCCCGCGCCCGCCGAAGACGCCGAAGGACAGCGTGAGCGCGGACGACTCCGCGACGTACGAGTGCCCGGCCCGGATCCCGGCCACGATCGCCTCGCGCGACAGCTCGTCGGCCAGCACGACGGTCTGCGGCAGCCCCACCCGGTCAGGCTCCCGGTGCGCGTCGCTGCTGCCCATCGCCGGAACCCACGGCTTGGCCCAACGGACGGCGGCGACCAGGGAGTTGTCCCACTCGGCGAGGGCGATCTCGTCCTCCGGGGTGTACGCCCCGTTCCACACCTCCACCGCGTCCGCCTCGCCGAAGCCGAACTTCCAGTGGCAGCCGATGCAGGTGGCGTGCGGGTGGGCGGGCACGACCAGGCCACCGGCCCGGCGCACGGCCTTCGCGTAGTGCCCGAACCGGTTGTCGCGGGCCCGGTAGCGCCAGTCCACGAACGTGCCCGGATCGGTGGCCACCGCGAGCACATGCCCGTTGCGGGTGGTGATCTCCTCGCCGGTGAGGACGAGCAGGTCGTCGCCCCACAGCCCGCCCCACGCCCCGTGCGCGGAGTACGTGTTGTGCTCGCTGCTGTTGATGAAGTCGAGCCCGGCCGCGCGGGCGGCGGCGGCGATCTCGGCGGGGGTGCGCCTGCCGTCCGAGTGCACGGAGTGCAGATGGCAGTCCCCCCGGTACCAGGCCCGGCCGCGCCCCTTCGCGCGCTCCGGCGGATACACCGGCTCCGGCGTCGGCCCGGTGGGCCCGAACCGCAGGGTGACCGTCACCTCGTACGGCAGCCCCTCGGGGGCGACGGTGTACGGACCGAGCGCGATGTTCCACGTACCGGCCCGCACCGGCCCCGCGATGTAGCCGGGCGTCGCCTCGTCCGCCCGGATGAAGAAGCTCGCGCGCGCCCCGCCGGACCACCCGCGGAACCCGCGCCCGCCCGGTTCGGTGCCGCGCTCGTCGAAGATGCCGATGTCGAGGGCGTTGCCCTGCGTCCCGGCCGGCACGGGAGTCCTCCCGTACACGTACGAGACGGCTATCTCCCGTACCCCGCGCGGTACTTCGACCGGCAGGTACACGAAGTCCGGCGACCCGGTCGGCAGGGTGCCGCGCACGGTCCTGGTCCGGTCCGGGCCGGCGTCGGCGTCGGCGAAGCTCACAGTGCCCAACGTTAGAGCGGTGGCGGCCGTCCCGACGAGAAGGCCGCGCCTGGCCATCGGGTGGCCGTGAGCGGAATGCGATACGGACATGCGAATGGCTCCCCGGGTGTCGTGAGTGGCAACGGGTCCCGCCCCCGAACCCTGACGGCACCCGATGAACTACGGAAGAACGCCGATGGACCGGACCGCACGGCACGCGACGGCATACGTTGGGGCCCTCACCGGATCACGACGGAGGTGTCCTCGTATGCGGATCGGCACAACGATCTTCCTCACCGACGAAACGATCACGCCGCTGCGGCTCGCCCGCGAGCTCGAACAGCGCGGCTTCGCAGGGCTCTACCTGCCCGAACACACCCACATCCCGGTGAGCAGGGACACCCCCTACCCGGCCGGCGGCGAACTCCCGCCCGAGTACGGCCGCACCCTGGACCCCTTCGTCGCGCTCGCCCAGGCCGCCGCCGTGACCGAGCGCCTGACCCTGGGCACCGGCATCACGCTCGTCGCCCAGCACGACCCGATCGGCCTGGCCAAGCAGATCGCCACCCTGGACCACCTCTCCGGCGGCCGCTTCACGCTGGGCATCGGCTACGGCTGGAACGTGGAGGAGGCCGCCGACCACGGCGTGGACTGGCCGGCCCGCCGCGACCTGGTCCGCGACCGGATGGCCCAGATGCGGGCCCTGTGGGCGGACGAACCCACCGCGTACGAAGGCGAGTTCGGCTCGGTCCGGGCCAGCCACGCGTACCCGAAGCCGGTCCGGCGGCCTCGCGGTCCGGTGAACGGCCCCCGCACCCTGATCGGCGGCGCGGCGGGCCCGAAGCTGTTCTCCCACATCGCCGAGTACGCCGACGGCTGGCTCCCCATCGGCGGCCGCGGCCTGACCGAGTCGGTCCCGACGCTCCGTGCGGCCTGGGACGCGGCGGGCCGCGACCCGAAGCACCTCCGGATCGTCCCGTACGCGGTCCTCCCGAGCGCGGGCAAGCTGACGCACTACGCGGACCTGGGCATCGAGGAGGTCGTCCTGCAACTGCCCCCGGCCGGCGAGGCGGAGGTACTGCGGACACTGGACGGGTACGCGGAGTACCTCTGACGGTGGGGCGGGTGCCGGCCGGGTCGGCCGGAGAGGTGCGCGGCCGGACAGGTGGCGGAAGCCGATGCGGCCGGTGCCCGGGTGCTCGGGTGCCCGAGTACAGGTCGGTGGCATTTGTCGCAGTTGTGCCCCACGGCTGTGGTGAGTCCGAGGCGTCGGGCCCGCTGCCGTGGCAGCGCGCTCGGCGGGCTCGGGCTGCGGCGCTGGGTTGGTTGTGAGTGCAACCATTTGGCCGCAATCGGTATCTTTCTCAGTTGAGGATCACGCACGCGCGAGCACGGGAGTGGATCGACGATGAACAGGCCGTTGCGGCACATAGCCATATTTTGCGGGCTGCTGGTGATGGCGCTGCTGGTGCGGGCGAACTGGATCCAGTACGTCAAGAGCGAGCCCCTGGCCAACCACGAGAACAACCGCCGGGTGAAGATCGCCCAGTTCGCCACCCCGCGCGGCGACATCATCGTGGGCAGCGACGCGGTCACCGGTTCCAAGGCGGTCGAAGGGACGGACTTCAAGTACCGGCGGACCTTCAAGGAGGGTCCGATGTACGCCCCCGTCACCGGATACGCCTCGCAGGCGCAGGGCATGTCCCTGTTGGAGAAGACGTACGACAGCATCCTCAGCGGTCAGGACGACCGGTTCGCGTTCCGGCACGCCAAGGACGTCATCACCGGCGAGCCGCGGCGTGGCGGTTCCGTGATCACCACGATCGACCCGAAGGCGCAGAAGGCCGGCTACAAGGGGCTGACCGACCTCAAGGCGCGCGGCGCGGTCGTCGCGCTGGAGCCGGAGACGGGGAAGGTCCTGGCTCTCGTCTCGACGCCCTCGTACGATCCGTCCGTCTTCGCGGGGAACTCGTTCAAGGAGGGCGACAAGTTCCAGGCGCTCGTCAAGGACAAGAGCAAGCCGCTGGCCAACCGCCCGCTGCGGGAGACCTTCCCGCCCGGCTCGACGTTCAAGATCCTCACGGCGGCCGCGGCCCTGGAGAACGGCGTGGTCTCCGATGTCGACGCCCGGACCGACGCCGTCTCCCCGTACCCCCTGCCGCTCTCCACGAACAAGATCGGCAGCGAGGCCGGCGACGCGGTGTGCAACAAGGCGTCCATGAAGACCGCGATGCAGTACTCCTGCAACAACGTCTTCCTCGACGCGGCGTCCAAGGTCGGCGACGAGAAGATGCGTGAGACCGCGGAGAAGTTCGGCTTCAACGCCGATGTCTACTCCGAGGAGTTCGGCGACATGCTCGCCACCAAGAGCCTCTACCCGGAGAAGCTGGACAAGCCCGGCACCGCGCTGACGGGCATGGGGCAGGGCAGCCTCACCAGTACGCCGATGCAGATGGCGATGGTGACCGCCGCCCTCGCCAACGACGGCAAGCTGATGCAGCCGTACATCGTCGACGAGCTGCGCGGCCCCGACCTGTCGGTCCTGGAGAAGAACGAGCCGAAGCTCAAGAGCCAGGCCGTTTCCTCGGAGACCGCGAAGAAGGTCCAGGAAATGATGGAGTTCACGGCCAAGGAGGGCAGTGCCCAGCGTGCCCTGATCGACGGCGTCACGGTCGGCGGCAAGACCGGTACGGCGCAGCGCGGCGTCAATGTGAACGACGAGGTGCCGTACGGCTGGTTCGTCTCGTACGGCAAGGCCGGCGGGAAGTCGGTGGCGGTCGCGGTGTTCATCGACCCGACGGACATGGACATCTCCCGGTCGGACATCTCCGGTGGCCGGCTGGGCGCGCCGATCGCGAAGAGTGTGATGAAGGCGGTGCTGAGCAAGTAGCAACCCCGGACACATGTGCGATCATCGTGTGCGATCTTCTTTACGAGTCGCACACATATCGCTTGTGTCCAGCCGTCCAGCGTGCGTGCGCCGCTCGTGGGGTCCCGGCTCGGGCGCACACTTCACCGGTCCGGGGGGAACGGAATGCCCAGCCACCCACGCACGGCGGCGAGATCGCCCAGATCTGGGAGACCGGCGGCGTACGCCGCGCTGTTGCTCGCACTGTCGGTCCTGCTCTCGCTGCTGATTCCGGCAGGGGCCGCGCAGGCGTACGCCCCCGAGGCCGCGGCTGCGGCGACGGCGGCCGACGAGGACTGTGCCGTCCTGCCGCTCTCCGGCTTCGGCGAGGCCGCCCCGGCCGAGGGCAGGCCGACGATCCCGGGCGACACCACGGCCTGCTTCACGTTCACCGCGAAGGCCGCCGGACTGCACAAGGTCCTGGTCGTCGGCGGCGCCAACGGCAGCACGTACGCCTCCGTCCACGACGGCGACACGGAGATCGACTGCCACGACCCCAAGTGGGGCGCCGGCTGGTGCCGGCTGCCCCGCTCGGGCGAGTTCACGCTCCGGCTGTTCAACGACTGGTCCGAGACGAGCAGGCCCACCGTCGCCGTCGTCCCCCTCGCCACCACCGAGGGCTGCGCACCCGCGATCGGCACGTCCTGGGACACCGCCCCCGTCGTCGGCTCGGCCGCCGGGCCGACCGCCGTCCAGTGCCAGCTCTTCACCGGCAGGCCGGGGGAGCGGATCACCAACACCATCCGGACGACCGCGTACGGCCAGAGCCTGTCCTGGATCACCGACGAGACCGGCGCCCGGATCTGCCCGTACCCCAACGAGGACGGCAGCGACGGCTGCGTACTGCCCGGTGACGGCCCCTACCGGGTCCTCTCGCAGGTCAGCGAGGCCGAGAACGGCTTCCCCGCCGAGTACACCCTCGCCGTCCGCCGCATCTCCGACCCGGCCGGCTGCATCCACCCCGCGCTGAACGGCTACAACTCCGGCCCCACGGCCGCCGATCCGGCCCACGGCTGCCGGACCTTCACCGCCCCGGCCGCCGGCCGCTACGACGCGTACGCCGTCCACGACGGCGCACGGTCCGCGCTCGCGGTGTACGACCGGGACGGCAGAACCGCCTGCGCCACCTGGGACACCTGCACCCTGCCCGCGGCCGGTGAATACACCGTCTTCACCGACGCCGCCACCCTCGTCATCGACCGGGCCGCCACCACCGGCTGCGAGCCGGTCGAACTCGGCGTGCACCGTTCCGAGTTCTCCGTCGGCGGCGAGATCGACTGCCTGTCCCTGCCGCTTCCCGAGAACGCCCGGCTGGCTGCGCTGGAGCCTCTCTACGGGCCCGCGCCCCACCCGGACGTGACGGTCGTCGACGCCGACGGCATCCAGCGCTGCGACCCGTCCCGCCTCACCGACGGCACCTGCGGACTCACCGGCAAGGCCCCCTTCCGGGCGCTGGTCTCCAACACCAGCGAGTCGAAGCCGACCGGCCCGTACACGCTCGTCCTGCACCGCACCGACGCGGCGGGCGACTGCCCGGCCTTCCCGGCGGGCGACTTCACCGAGACCGGCCCCACCGCCCGCGTCACCACCGGCGACGGTGTCTTCTCGCGCTGCCTGAGCATTCCGGCAGACGACCACAGCACCCGGGAGAACATCCAGCTCCGGGCCGCACCCGGCACCACGTCGCTCGCCCAGTTCACCGTCCTGGACATCCAGGGCAAACAGATCTGCTCGGCCCGCGCCTCCACCTCCTCCTGGACGACCTGCGCACTGACCCCGGGCGTCGCCCACACCGTGCTGGTCACCGGCCGCGACGCCCCCGCCGAATACGTCCTGGCCCGCCGCGACGTCACCACGACGGCCAAGGGCTGCGCCGCGAACCCGGCGACGAAGCCCGGCGGCCCGTCCACCGGCGGCACCATGGGCGCCCCCGGCGAGCTGCGCTGCCGCCAGGTCACCACCGCCGACGCCAAGGACACCCTGCACATCGACGTCCGCGACCCGCTCGGCGCCGCCAACGTCGTCGTGTACGGCGCCGACGGCACCGCCCTGTGCAACAAGAACCGGGCGTGCGCCGTCACCGGCTCCACCCACTACCAGGTCATGGTCACCGTCCCCGCGACGCTGAAGGCCCCCGACTCGTACCGTTTCGACGCCCTGCGCATCGCGGGCCCGGACGGACCGGCCGCCGAGTGCGAGAAGGTCGCGAGCATCGCCTACGGGTACGGCCCCATCACCGGCACCCTCGACGAGGACCACACCGCCGTCTGCGCCGCGCTGCCCACCGCGTACAGCGACCGCTTCAAGATGGAGATCAGCGACACGACCGGCGCCACCGAAACGGCGGTGCCCGCGCTGTACGACCCGAGCCTCGACAACGGCTGCGTGTACGGCACCCCCGGCGGCTACTCGTGCTCGGTGATCGAGCAGTACTCCAGGGAGCTCACCCCGAGCATCCTGGTCCTCTCCCTGCCGGAGAACGCGTCGAAGACCTCGTACAAGGCCGAGGCGGTCTGCTCGGGGCTCTGCGGCCTGGAGCGGGTGGCCGTCACCAAGGTCGCCCCGACCACCGGCGTCTCCGGCACGAGGACGACGGTCACGGTCACCGGCACCGCCCTGCACCAGGACGACCGCGTCGTGCTGAGCGTCCTCGGCCGGCGGATCGAGGCGACCACCGTCGCGGTCTCGCCCGACCGCCGCACGCTGACCGCCGAGCTCGACCTGACCGGCGAGACCGAGGGCACCTGGGGGCTGAGCGTCATCACGCACGGCGGAACCCAATACCTCAAGGGTGACTTCACCATCACCCCGGCTCCGCTCCGCAACAGCGCGGTGCCGTCGATCGGCACCACCGCCCGCGTCGGCGACCACCTCACCGCGTCCCCCGGCACCTGGGCCCCCGCCCCGACGTCGTACACCTACCAGTGGAACGCCGACGGGCAGCCGATCACCGGCGCGACCTCGTCCGGCTACACCGTCCCGGTCTCGCTGCTCGGCAAGAAGATCGGCGTCACCGTCACGGCCCGCCACACCGGCACGGCGGACGTCCCGGCCGCCTCGGCGGCGCTCACCGTCGTCAAGGGCGCGGCGCCCAGGGTGACGACCGCCCCGAAGATCACCGGCACCGTGAAGGTGGGCGCCAGGCTGACCACCACGGGCGGCAGCTGGACACCCGCCGCGACCTCCTACGGCTACCAGTGGAAGGCCGACGGCAAGGCGATCAGTGGCGCGACCTCGTCCACGTACACCGTCCCGGCCTCGCTGCTCGGCAAGTACGTCACGGTCACCGTCACGGCCCACCGCACCGGTCACGCCGACGGTTCCACGACGCCCGCCTCGGTGAAGGTCGCCACGGGCAGCGCGCCCAAGGCCACCAAGCAGCCCACGATCTCCGGCACCGCGAAGGTGGGCCGCACCCTCAAGGCGGCGAAGGGCAGCTGGACGCCCGCCCCGACCTCGTACGCCTACCAGTGGTACGCCAACGGCAAGGCGATCTCGGGTGCGACCAAGTCCTCGCTGACCCTCAAGTCCGCCCAGCGCGGCAAGAAGATCACGGTGAAGGTGACCGCCCGCCGCACGGGCCACGCCAGTGGCTCCGCCACCAGCAGGGCGACCAAGGCGGTCGCCCGCTGACAACGGCGAGCCGAACGCAACGGCCGGGCATCCCCTGACACGGGGACGCCCGGCCGTTCTGTTGTTGCGGCACCCCGTCGTCCCGTCGTCCCGTCGGTCTGCCGGTCTGCCCTTCCGTCGCGCCGCCGTGGACCGGAGTCCCCCGCGTGCCAGGATCTCTGCCGATCGTCGGTGGCCAACGGGGGGAAGCCATGCTGCGTATCCACTTCACGGGCGGAGATCTGGAGAACGTGCGCATCGCGCGCCGTCCCGACCCGCTGTGGGAGATCGTCTGCAGTCTGTGCCGCCTCCAGAACCCCGAGGGGGCCCTGGCCTTCGACCCGTGGCGGCAGGCGGCACGCGGACTCCTCCGCCGGGGCGGGCCGGCCCGGGACGCGGCGTCGGCGCTGCGCAGTCTGGTGCCGCGCGCCGCCTACTTCCCGGACTTCCTCACCCCGCCCGCCGAGGACGGCCCCGACGACCTCCGCTCGGGCATCGACCGGGTGCTCGCCACCCCGAAACACCGACTGCGCGACGAACTCGCCCTGCTGACGGCGGGCGGCGGCCGGCCGTGGGCGGGTACGGAGCTGGCCCGGGGCGAGGTCACGGCCCTGACCGCCCTGGGCGGCAACCTGCGCACGTACCACCAGGAGTTCATCGCGCCGCTGTGGAACCACATCGGCGCCGCCACGACGGCGGACACCGCCCTGCGCACCCGCGCACTGGTGGACGGCGGGACACGGGCGCTGCTGGAGAGCCTGCGGCCGATGGCGGTGTGGGAGCCGCCCGTGCTGACCGTCGGCTATCCCGTGGAGCGCGATCTGTACCTGGAGGGCCGAGGGCTGCTCCTGGTCCCGTCGTACTTCTGCTGGCGGCAGCCGATCACCCTGGCGGACGACGGGTTGCGTCCGGTGCTCATCCACCCGGTCGACCGGACCACCACCCTGCCGGGCACCTCCCCGGCCTCACTGGCCCGATTACTGGGCCCGGCCCGCGCCGCGCTCCTGTACGAGGCCGCCGTGCGTACCTGCGGCACCACGTCCGAACTCGCCGACGCGACCGGGCTGTCCCTGCCGAGCGTCAGCCAGCAGCTGGCCGTACTGCGGGAGGGCGGGCTCGTCGCGAGCCGCCGGGACGGCAAACGGGTCCGGCACACGGCGACTCCGCTGGGCCGCCGCCTGCTCGACGGCTGCTGATACCGCTGCCTCCCGGACCTCTTCCGCACGGTGCGCACCAACGATTTGGCTGGGCCCAAAACGACGCGCGCACCGTTCTTCCGCCGCCACAGACTGCTGGGGAACCGCACAGGAGCCGGCCGTCGAATCGGCCGCCAACAAGAGGAGTTCACCCAGATGCGCGTCAAATACTCCGCACTCGGCGCAGCCACCGCGCTGGCCTCGGTGATCGCCATGGGCGCTGTCGCCGTGCCCGCCCAGGCCGACACGCCGACGAGTCGCATCGCTGCGGTCTCGCCGTCCATCTCGCCGGCCGCGCCGTACAAGTACTACCCCGACGGAACGCCCTCGCAGTGCGGGTACGAGAACCTGTGCCTGAGCGTGTGGGACTACACCAAGAACCAGTGGAAGGTGTACTCCCTCAAGACCTGCAACAAGTACTCCCTGTCCAACTTCGAGGGCGACGGCTTCTTCGACAACAACCAGACCAAGGGCACGGTTGCCACGTTCTACGGAAGCAGCGGCAACGTGCTGAGGAAGAGCACCGCCCGCGAGCAGAGCTCCCTCGGCTGGAGCCCCGTCTGGTCGGTCCGCAACTGCTGACGCCCGGCCCGGGGCCGACAGCCCGCCCGGGGGCCGGAGCGCCCGGCTTCCGGGCAGTGGCAGTGGCAGCGTCGGCGGCTCTACCGGCGGCACAGTCACAACAGCCACAGCCGTGTGGATATGCGTCGAACACCCTCTTTCTACCCGACCGGTCCTGTGGCATCACGCTCTGGACTTGTCCGAAATGACAGGTATGTGACCCCTCGGTACGTTCGCCGCAGGTCGGCCGTCCGGTCGGCGTTTCTGAGACGGAGAGAAGTGCCATGCCCTCGCGTACCTTCACCGCGGCCGCCGGCGTAGTCAGCGCCGCGGTCCTTGCCGCCGGTATCACCTATGCCTCGGCCGACGGATCCACCCCAGCCGCATCGGCCGCCGGGAGAGCCGAGCAGCCCGCCCACCAGGCCGCCC
>NZ_JBCEWQ010000225.1:0-10208 GCF_038448545.1 Streptomyces sp. CLV115 | reverse complement strand
GTCGCTGACCGCCGCGGTCAGCGACACCGAGGCCGCGGTCCTGCTCGACCACCGGATGCGCGACGCCTTCCTCGCGGGCGTACGGACCCGGGCCGAACTCCCCGGCGTCCAGGCCCCGGTCACCCCCGGCGCGGGCGGCGACCACACCGTCTCGGCCGGCTTCCTCACCGTCCCGGCGCGGCTGCTCGCCGCCGAGGGCCCGCACGACGAGCTCCTGGATGAGTGCTTCGGCCCGGTCACCGTGGTCGCCCGATACACCTCGCACGACGAGGTCACCGCCGTGCTCTCCCGGCTCCCCGGCAACCTCACCGCCACCCTCCAGACCGCCACGGACGGCGCCGACGCCGACGCCCCCGGACTGCTCGCGGCCCTCACCCCGCTGGCCGGCCGGGTCCTCGTCAACGGCTGGCCGACCGGCGTCGCCGTCGCCCCCGCCCAGCACCACGGCGGCCCCTACCCGGCCACCACCTCCACCTCCACCTCGGTCGGCGCCACCGCGGTCGAACGCTGGCTGCGCCCGGTCACCTACCAGACCACCCCCGAGGCCCTGCTCCCGCCGGAGCTGCGCGAGGACAACCCCCAGGGCCTTCCCCGCCGGGTGGACGGCCGCCGCGCATGACCCCGCACCTGCCCGAACTCCCTTTCGAGCTCAGCCCGTTCGGGCCCGAGGGCGGCTGGACGTACGAGGACGGCGTACTGACCGGCAGGGCGGGCGCCCGCCAGGACCGGTTCGTACCGCCGGGCGGCGCCTGTCTCGACCCCGCGAGCGACGCCCCCCGGCTGCTCGGTGCCGCGCCCCGGGGCGACTTCCAGCTGATCGCCCGGGTCCGGGTCGGCTTCGCGGCCGCCTTCGACGCCGGGGTGCTCTACCTGCACGTCGGGGAACGGGAGTGGGCCAAGCTCTGCCTGGAGCTCTCCCCGGACCGCCCCACCGTCTGCACGGTCGTCACCCGGGGCCGCTCCGACGACGTCAACTCCTTCACCGTGGACGCCGGCAGCTGCTGGCTGCGCCTGAGCCGCACGGGCGACGCGTTCGCCTTCCACGCCTCCGCCGACGGCGAGAAGTGGACCTTCGTCCGCGTCTTCGCCCTGGGCGACCCGGAGCGCGCGTCCGACGCCTCGGTCGGCTTCCTGGTCCAGTCACCGACGGGCGAGGGCTGCGAGGCGTCCTTCGACCGGATCGCGTTCCGCACGACGGGTCCGGACGACCTGCGGGACGGAAGCTGATGACCGCCCGGGCGGGGGAGACGTTCGAGACCGGCCGCGCGGTGTCCGACATCGAGGCGCTGCTCGCCGGTCCCGTGCCCGCCACGGGCCCGACGGCCGGCGAGGGGGAGCCGGACACCGGGGAGTGGTCCGCGACCGCCGGCGAGGGCTTCCGGATCGTGCCGCTCTGGGAGAGCGACGACCTCGTGGGTGTGTACGAGCGCGAGTGGGAGGAGGCCGAGGAGGCCGCCACCGGACATCTCGCCGATCTGGTGGGCGAGCTGGACCGCAGGTGGGGCGCCCACCGGACGGCGGGCATGCAGGTGCCGGTCTTCCGCGACCTCGCGGGAGAGCCCCTGCCCCCGCTGTACCGGGCGCTGTGCGACACGGACTGCCTCGGGGACCTGAGGGTCTGGGGACCGGTGGACGGCCGGTGGGTCGCGGTCTCCCTCAACCAGTGCGACGGCGACGCGCCGATGATCCTGGTCGCGGTGGTCGCCGACCGGCCGATCGTCGAGCTCGACGACGACGGGGAGTGACAGCGGGGAGAGCCACGGGCCGGGCAGCCGGCACGCGCCGGGCCCGGCCCGGGCCCGGTCCGTTGGATGCAACGGCCCGGCGATCTCCCGCGGCCCGTCCGGAGCGATCCGGCTCCGCGCCCGCATCGCGGACAGCGCGTACCCGGCTCACCGCACGGGGCACCGTCCCAAGGGGTCAGCTGCCGTTTCCGCCGCCGTCGTTGTTGTTCTTCCGGCCGCCCACCGCGGCGGAGATGATCCATGCCGCCAGCGCGACGAGGAAGAACACGACGATGATGGTCGGGAGCGCTGACTTCACGACTGGGTTCTCCTATGGGATGTGTGGCAGATTCTGCCCGAACTACGCCGTGGATCGGGCGAGTCGAAGGCGTCGAGAGCTTCCTCGTGGTCGCCGCGCCCGGGGCAGGAGTGACAGGTCCCTCTCAAGACCGACCGGATCCTACGCGGCTGTGACGACCCCCACCAGTGGTGGCGCCGACGCACCTGACGCAGGGTGTCCGCCGGGCGGGGAATGTGGAAGTCCGCTCCCGCGTTGTCGACGGGAGCGGAGGACGGCTCCGCCCCTGGTACGTACGAGAACAGCGGTACGTACGAGAACAGCGGTACGTACGAGGACACGGAGAGAAGAAGAGACATGCGCGTCGAGATCTGGAGCGACATAGCCTGCCCCTGGTGCTACATCGGGAAGGCCCGCTTCGAGAAGGGCCTGGCGGGATTCGCCCACCGCGACCAGGTCGAGGTCGTGCACCGGTCCTTCGAGCTCGACCCCGGCCGCGCCAAGGGGGACACCGCGCAGGTCGTCGACATGCTGGCGCAGAAGTACGGGCGCACCCGCGAAGAGGCGCAGGCCATGGAGGCGAACGTCGCGGCCAACGCGCAGGCCGAGGGGCTCGGCTACCTCACCGAGGGCCGTGACCACGGCAACACCTTCGACATCCACCGGCTGCTCCACCTGGCCAAGGCCCGAGGCCGCCAGGACGAGTTGCTCGGCCTTGCTTACCGGGCGAACTTCGCCGAGGAGCGGTCCGTCTACGACGGCGGCGTGCTGGTCGAGCTGGCCGTCGAGGCCGGGCTCGACGCCGACGAGGCGCGCGCCGTTCTCGCCGACCCCGAGGCATACGCGGCCGAGGTGCGGGCCGACGAGCGGGAGGCGTCCGAGCTGGGCGCCAACGCGGTGCCGTTCTTCGTGCTCGACCGGCGTTACGGCATCTCCGGCGGCCAGCCCGCCGAGGTCTTCGCCCAGGCGCTGGAGCAGGCGTGGAAGGACCGTCCGCTCACCGCGATCGGCGGCGACGCGGCGGCGTGCGACGCCGACGGCGCCTGCGAGGTCCCGCAGGCCGGCGGCAACGCCTGAGGCCCGTACCCGGGCCGTGCGCAAACGGCGCCGTCCCGGCGCCCTGCGCGAAACGGCACCCTGCGCAACACGGTGCCCTGCGTGGAACAGCGCCGGCCCGGGGCCATGCACAAGCGGTGCTCGGGTGTTCCCCTCAACTTTTCGTGATTGACCGCGAGGTGAGGGGGCCCCAGGCTGGGCGCATGGAGACTACTTCGCTCAGCAGTGCGGTGGACGCCGAGTTCGCACCGGGGACGACCTACCTCAACACCTCCACCTGCGGGCTGCTGCCCCGGCGGACCGTGGCGGCCGTGCGGGCGCTCGCCGAGGCGATCGGCTCGGGAGGCCGGGCCGATTCCGGCGACTTCGAGGCGGTGGAGGCGGCCCGGTCCGGCTTCGCCCGGCTGTCCGGGGTCGACGCCGACCGGGTCGCCGTCGGCAGCTCGGTCTCCGTGCATGTCGGGCTGGTCGCCGCCGCGCTGCCGCCGGGGGCCGAAGTCCTGGCGCCCGAGGGCGAGTTCAGCTCCGTCGTCAGTCCCTTCGCGGTCCGCGGCGACCTCAGGATGCGGTACGCCCCGCTGGACCGGCTGGCCGACGCGGTGGGGCCGGACACCGCGCTCGTCGCCCTGTCCTCCGTTCAGTCGTCCAACGGGCGGATCGCCGATCTGAAGGCGGTGCGGGCGGCGGCCGGTGCCCATGGTGCCCGGACGCTGCTCGACACCACCCAGTCGGCCGGCTGGCTGCCGCTGGACGCCGGGGAGTACGACTACACCGTCACCGGCGGGTTCAAGTTCCTGCTCTCCCCGCGCGGTGCGTCGTTCCTCACCGTCACCGAGGAGGCGCAGCGGACCCTGCCGCCGCTCTTCGCCGGCATGTACGCCGCCGCCGACCCCTGGAACAGCACGTACGGTCCGGTCGGGCAGCTCTCCGGGACCGCGCGCCGCTACGACGAACCGCCTGCCTTCCTCTCGTACCACGGTGCCGAGCAGTCCCTCGCGCTGCTGAACGAGGTCGGTGTGGACGCCGTGCACACCCACGCGACCGGGCTCGCCGCCCGCATGCGGGCCGGGCTGGCCGGGCTCGGGCACGAGGCGGTGCCGGGGGAGTCGGCGATCGTGGCCGTGCCCGGACTGGGCGCGCGGGAGCCGGAGCTCGCGCGGGCCGGGGTGGTGGTCGCGAACCGGGCGGGCAGCCTGCGCGCCGCCTTCCACCTGTACAACACGCAGGCGGATGTGGACCGGGTGCTGGACGTGCTCGCCCGCTGACCGCACCCGCCGGAGCGGGTCAGCAGGGGCCGGGGCAGTCCCCGGCCCCGGCCTCCCGGCAGAGGTTCGCCTCGACCTTGGCGAGCAGCCGGATCAGCTCCTCGCGTTCGGCGGGTTCGAGACCGGCGAGGGTGTGGTCCTCCAGGTCCGTCCAGGCCCGCCGCACGTCGGAGTGCAGCGCGCAGCTGTCGTCGGTGGCCTCGACCAGGACGGCCCGCCGGTCGTCCGGGTCGGGGCGGCGGCGCACATGCCCGGTCTGTTCGAGGCGCTGGAGCATCTTGGTGACGGTGGAGGGGTCGAGGTCGACGGCCTTGATCAGCTCGGCCTGGCGCATCGCACCGGCATCCCACAGGCACATCATCAGGAACTCCTGGCCCGGATAGAGCCCGAGCCGCTTGAGCAGCTTGCCCGCGGCGATCCGGTGCAGCCGGGCGACCCGGGCCAGCGCATGGCTGACGGGGCCGCCGAGGGCCGCGCTCGGCAGGCCCGGACAGGCGGGGTCTGCGGGTCCGGCGGGCTCGGCCTTCATGGGGTGACTCCTCGGGACGACGCTACGGCCCCGGCTCGGATGCCGGGCTCCGGCGGCTTTCCGTCCAGTTTACATTGGTCGGCCAAGTAATGGGCTACAGTGGCGCCGGCGCAGATAATTGGCCGACCACATAAATAGTCCGGGAGTCCTCATGACCACCGCATTCGACCCGATCGACCTTTCCGGCACCAGGCTCGCCAACCGCATCGCGATGGCTCCGATGACCCGCAGCCGGGCCGGTGAGGGCGGCATCGCCACGGATCTCGTCGCCCGGTACTACGCACAGCGCGCCTCGGCGGGCCTCATCATCACGGAGGGCGTCCAGCCGTCGGCGGTGGGCCAGGGCTACCCCTCCACCCCCGGGCTGCACAGCGCGGAGCAGGTCACGTCCTGGCGCAAGGTCACCGACGCGGTGCACGCGGCGGGCGGCCGGATCTTCGCCCAGCTGATGCACGCCGGCCGGATCGGCCACCCGGACCTGCTGCCGGACGGCCTGACCCCGGTCGGCGCGTCAGCGGTCAGGCCCGCCGGACAGCTCTTCACCGGCACCGGCCTGGTGGACTTCACCACCCCGCGCGAGCTGACCGGCGACGAGGTCCGGCAGACCGTCGCCGACTTCGCGGCGGCCGCCCGCAACGCGATCGACGCCGGCTTCGACGGGGTCGAACTGCACGGCGCCAACGGCTATCTCATCCACCAGTTCCTCGCCCCCAACACCAACCTGCGCGACGACGAGTGGGGCGGCTCGGACGAGGCCCGCATCCGGTTCGCCGTCGAGGTGGTCAAGGCCGTCGCCGCCGAGATCGGCGCGGAGCGGACCGGGCTGCGGATCTCGCCCGGGAACCCGTACAACGACATCGACGAGCCCGCGCCGGACGCCGTCTACACCGCGCTGGTACGGGAGACGGAGCCGCTCGGCCTCGCCTATCTGCACGTCCTGGAGGCGGTGCGGATCCGCGAACTGACCCTCGCGCTGCGCAAGCAGTTCTCCGGCACCTTCGTCCTCAGCGCGCTGACGGACGGCCCGACCGGCCCGGACGACCACTCGGTGGTCGACGACGGGCTCGCCGACATCGTCGCGTACGGCGCCCTGTTCATAGCCAACCCGGACCTGCCGGCCCGGCTGAAGGCCGGCGGCCCGTTCAACACCCCGGACCCGTCGACGTTCTTCGGCGGGGGCGCGAAGGGGTACGTCGACTACCCGGCGCTGGACGACGCGCGGTCCTAGCCCCTGCCCTCGAAGAGCCCGCGCACGTCCTCCTGCGTCTCCGGGCCGACGTCCCCGGCGTCGAACAGGCAGCGCCACCTCAGCAGGACCGGAGGGACCACGTCCTGCTCGACCTCGGCGTGCCTCCGGCCCGGGGGGCTCATCCGGTGTTTCACCCAGCGGGCGAGTTCCTCGTCCATCGCCCGGACGAGCCCACGGGCGGCCGGGCCGTCCAGGATCTGCTGATGCTTCACGGCACCGCTTCTCGTAACACCCCGGACCGGGCCGCCCGCCGGGCCCGCCGCCCCGGGCTATTCCCGGCCGGGCTCGTCCAGCGGGGCGCTGCGCCACTTCCACGAGGTGACGCGCGGGTGGCCGGGCAGCTCGGCGCGGCCGGTGGCCCAGAGCAGTACGGCCCACCGGTCGGCGTCCTTCGGGGCGTCCGGGAACAGCCGGGCCAGCACCCGGTCGCAGATACCGGCGGGCGGGGTCCAGCCGCCGCCCGGGCCCGCGGTGATGTCGTGCGCGTGCAGCAGGGTCTCCACGACCCCCATCGCGGCGAAGCCCTCCGGGTCGGACACCCCGTAGGAGTGGTACGCGCGGAGCCCGGGCGGGGCCGTCCGCACCATCGAGGCGAGCAGCGCGCCGCACGCCTCCAACGTCCGCAGGAGCCCCGCGGTTCCGGCCGACCGGTCCGCGAAGACGGCGTTCGCCGGACCGCCCTCGCGGTCGGCGCTCCAGCGGAACGGGACGTACGCGTCCAGCGGGGGCTGTTGCAGACCCAGCTGGGCCGCGTAGGAGAAGAGATCGTCGCTCAGATGCTCGGCGGTCTCCCAGCGGGTCCACTCCAGCGTCCCCGCCGGGGCGTCCCAGCCGTCCTGCGGGCACTCCCGGAGCGCGTCGATCGCGAGACGTACCGCGGTGGTCACGTCGTCCGCCGTGACCGGCAGCCGGGCCCCGGTCAGGGCCGCCCGCTCCGCCGCACCGCACTCGACGCAGAACTCGTTGCCCTCGGGGTCGCCGAGCGTCGCCCAGCCCCGCCCGTCGGGCCTGCGGTGGTCGGCGACGAGAGTGGCGCCCAGACCGAGCAGCCGCTCGACCTCCTCGTCCCGGCTCCGGTCCTGCGGCTGGATGTCCAGGTGGACACGGTTCTTGCCGCCCTTGCGCTCCGGCACCCGGATGAAGAGCAGCGCGGCACCGGGGGCTTCGAGGAGCGCCTCGGGATCGCCGGGGGCGTCCTGGTCGGACACCGGGGTGTCCAGTACCCCGGACCAGAAGCGGGCGAGCCCGTAGGGATCGGAGCAGTCGATGGTGATGTGCCGTACGAGTGAGGTCATGGGCCCTACCTTCGCCGTCGGCCGTCGTGCCGGTCCAGCGATTTCGGGGCCCGCGGGGCGGGTCACCTCAGCGCACCGGGGTGAAGTCCCTCGCCCCGATGAACTCCGGGCGCCGCGCCGGCGCCGCGAACGGTTCCCCGGCGGCGTTGTCCACGCTGTTGAAGACGATGAAGACATTGCTGCGCGGGTACGGGGTGATGTTGTCGCCCGAGCCGTGCATGCAGTTGCAGTCGAACCAGGTCGCCGAACCCGCCCTGCCCGTGAAGAGCTTGATGCCGTGCCGGTCGGCCATCTTCGTCAGGGCCTCGTCGGACGGGGTTCCGGCGTCCTGCATCTTCAGCGACTTCTTGTAGTTGTCCCTGGGCGTCTCGCCCGCGCACCCGAGGAACGACTTGTGCGAACCGGGCATGATCATCAGCCCGCCGTTGGTGTCGTGGTTCTCGGTCAGCGCGATCGACACGGACACCGCCCGCATGTTCGGCAGCCCGTCCTCGGCGTGCCAGGTCTCGAAGTCCGAGTGCCAGTAGAACCCCGAGGCGCCGAAGCCCGGCTTGACGTTGATCCGGGACTGGTGGACGTACACGTCCGAACCGAGGATCTGCCGGGCCCGGCCCACCACCCGTTCGTCGGCGACCAGCCGGGCGAAGACCTCACTGATCCGGTGGACCTCGAAGACCGACCGCACCTTCTGCGACTTCGGCTCGATGATCGAGCGCTCGTCGGCCCGCACCGCCGGATCGGCGATCAGCCGGTCCAGTTCGCAGTGGTAGACGGCGACCTCGTCGGGGGTGATGAGCTGGTCGACGGTGAGGAAACCGTCGCGCTCGAAGCCCTGGAGGTCCTGCACCGCCACCGGGCCGGGGGCGCCGGGCGGGGACCAGATCACCGGGTCCTGGCGGGGGGTGGTCATCTCGGCCGTACCGCGTGTGGGATACAGGTCGGCGCGTACATCGGTGGTCATGGTTCAGCCCTCCTCGGTCAGCAGCGGGTAGACGCCGCTCTCGTCGTGTTCCTCCCGCCCGGTGACCGGCGGGTTGAAGACACAGACGCAGCGGAAATCGGTCTTCGGGCGCATGGTGTGCCGCTCGTGTCCGTCCAGCAGGTACATCGTGCCCGGGGTGATCCGGTACTTCTCGCCGGTCTCGTCGTCCGTGAGCTCGGCCTCGCCCTCGACGCACAGGACGGCCTCGATGTGGTTCGCGTACCACATCGAGGTCTCGGTGCCCGCGTACATCGTGGTCTCGTGGAGCGAGAAGCCCACCTTCTCCCGGGCGAGCACGATGCGCTTGCTCTCCCAGGTGCCGGAAGCGGCCTTCACATGCCGGTCGGTGTTCTCGATGTCACTGAACGATCGGACGATCACGGTGGGTCGGTGCCTTTCTCTCTGCGGTGTCCTGCGCCGTGGTGTGCACCACGGCGCAGGACTTCCGCTGTGCGGTTTCTCGTCGGGGCCCGCCCCGGCGGGCGGGCCGGGTGGTCAGGCGGTGTCGCGGACCGCGCGGGCCAGCGTGCGCAGGCCCTCGTCCAGTTCGTCGGGGGTGGCGATCAGCGGCGGCAGCAGCTTCACGACCTCGCTGCGCGGGCCGGAGGTCTCCACCAGCAGCCCCAGCTCGAAGGCGCGGGCGCAGATCGCGGCGGCGCGTGCCTCGTCCGTGAACTCCACTCCCCAGACCAGGCCCCGGCCCCGGTACCGCGCGCCGAGAGCGGTGTGCTCGTCGCAGATCGCGAGCAGCGCCTGCTCGACCTGCTCGCCCCGGGCCAGGGTCTGCTTCTCCATCTGGCCGTCCGCCCAGTAGGCGTCCAGCGCGGCGGCGGCCGTGACGAACGCCGGGTTGTTGCCGCGGAAGGTGCCGTTGTGCTCGCCCGGCCCCCAGATGTCCAGCTCCGGGTTGAACAGGCAGAGGGACATGGGCAGTCCGTATCCGCTGATGGACTTCGACAGGGTCACGATGTCGGGGACGATCCCGGCCTCCTCGAACGAGAAGAACGACCCGGTGCGTCCGCAGCCCATCTGGATGTCGTCGACGATCAGGAGCATGTCGCGGCGGTGGCACAGATCGGCCAGCGCCCGCAGCCACTCGGGGCGCGCCACATTGATGCCGCCCTCGCCCTGGACGGTCTCGACGATCACGGCGGCGGGCTTGTTGAGTCCGGAGCCCTGGTCCTCCAGGAGCCGTTCGAACCAGAGGAAGTCGGGCACCTGGCCGTCGAGGTAGTTGTCGAACGGCATCGGGGTGCCGTGCACGAGCGGGATGCCGGCGCCGGCCCGCTTGAAGGCGTTGCCGGTGACGGCGAGCGAGCCGAGCGACATGCCGTGGAAGGCGTTGGTGAACGACACGATGGACTCGCGCCCCTTCACCTTGCGGGCCAGCTTCAGCGCCGCCTCGACCGCGTTGGTGCCGGTCGGGCCGGGGAACATCACCTTGTACGGGAGATCGCGCGGGCGCAGCACGTTGTTCTGGAAGGACTCCAGGAAGGTGCGCTTGGCCGTGGTGGCCATGTCCAGGCCGTGGGTGATGCCGTCGCGCTCGATGTAGTCGATCAGCGCGCGTTTCAGCACCGGGTTGTTGTGGCCGTAGTTGAGCGACCCCGCGCCCGCGAAGAAGTCGAGGTAGCCGTGGCCGTCCTCGTCGGTCAGCCGGGCGCCCTGCGCACGGTCGAACACGGCGGGCCAGCCGCGGCAGTAACTCCGTACCTCCGACTCCAGGGTCTCGAAGACACTCAGCGCGGGCGGGGTGATGGTCACAGGGGATCTCCTGCTCAGAGGGGGGTGGGGCCGGGCGGTGCGGGCG
>NZ_JBCEWQ010000224.1:0-10435 GCF_038448545.1 Streptomyces sp. CLV115 | reverse complement strand
TGCCTGACCCCGCTGGACCACCCCGCCCTGCAGGCCGTGGCCCGCGCCATGGGACGGGCCTTCGGCCAGAAGATCCTCTTCACCCGCGAAGGAGGCTCGGGGCCCGCCGCCGACCTCCAGGACGTGCTCGGCGCACCCGTCCTCTTCCTGGGCATCTCCGTACCGTCCGACGGCTGGCACGCCCCCGACGAGAAGGTCGAGCTGGACCTTCTGTTCAAGGGCGTGGAGACGACCGCGCACCTCTGGGGCGAGCTGGCCGCCGCACTCCGCTGAATCCTCTGAACACCCGATCCATCCCGGGGGAGTAGGAAGCACCTGTGAGCACCTTCGACAACGCCACCGCAGACCGGCCCATCGGTCTCACCGCGCCCAGCGGCATCGACCGCGCCGCGCACCACCGCCTCGACGAGGCATGGCTGTCCGCCGCGTGGAGCCACCCGACCACCCGCGTGTTCGTCGTCTCCGGCGGCCAGGTGCTGATCGACGACACCGCCGACGGCGGCACGGAGATCGTCATGACCCCGGCCTTCGAGGCCCCGGTCACCGAGACCCACCGCTACTTCCTCGGCACCGACGAGGACGGCGTCAGCTACTTCGCGCTCCAGAAGGACTCCCTGCCCGGCCGCATGGACCAGCCGGCCCGCCCGGCCGGGCTGCGCGAGGCGGGTCTGCTGCTCGGCCCGCGCGACGCGGGACTGATGGTGCACGCGGTGGCCCTGGAGAACTGGCAGCGCCTGCACCGCTTCTGCTCCCGCTGCGGCGAACGCACGGTCATCGCGGCGGCCGGCCACATCCGCCGCTGCCCGGCCTGCGGTGCAGAGCACTACCCGCGCACCGACCCCGCGGTGATCATGCTCGTGACCGACGACCAGGACCGGGCGCTGCTGGGCCGCCAGGTGCACTGGCCCGAGGGCCGCTTCTCGACGCTCGCCGGCTTCGTCGAGCCGGGGGAGTCGATCGAGCAGTCCGTGGCGCGCGAGGTGTTCGAGGAGGCGGGGGTCACGGTCGGCGAGGTCGAGTACATCGCCAGCCAGCCCTGGCCGTTCCCGTCGAGCCTGATGCTCGGCTTCATGGCCCGGGCCACCTCGTCCGAGATCAATGTGGACGGCGAGGAGATCGAGGAGGCCCGCTGGTTCTCCCGCGAGGACCTGAAGGCCGCCTTCGAATCGGGCGAGATCCTGCCCCCGTACGGCATCTCGATCGCGGCGCGCCTGATCGAGCTCTGGTACGGCAAGCCGCTCCCGAAGCCGGGCAGCGTCGGCTGACGCCCGAGTGGGCCGGCGACCCCGGCCCGTACGCGGACGCCCCCTCCGGTGCTCGACCGGAGGGGGCGTCGCCGTACGCGGGAGCGCCGGGGATCAGGCGGCGAGCGCCTGCTTCACCTGAGCCAGCGACGGGTTCGTCATGACGGCCTCGGCACCCGTGCCACCGACCACGAGAACGGTGGGAACGGTCTGGTTGCCCCCGTTGGCCTTCTCGACGAAGGCCGCGGACTGCGGGTCCTGCTCGATGTTGATCTCGGTGTATGCGATGCCCTCGCGGTCCATCTGGCTCTTGAGCCGGCGGCAGTAGCCGCACCACGTGGTGCTGTACATCGTCACAGTGCCCGACATGTCTAGGCGCTCCTCTGTCTCGTCTGTCTCGTCGGTCTTCCCGGTCTCGTCCGAACCTGTCCGAGCCCGTCCGTCTCATCCGGCACGCGGAGACATCCGTCACGCGGAAAAGCCGGACCGTGCGTCACCGCACGGAAGAAGAACGTACGCGAGGCAACCACCATTCCCGCCACCGCCGCCCGGAACGGCACCGGCACCGCCGTCGTCCCGTGCGCCGCCGTTCCGCATCCGCATCCGCACACGCATCGGCATCGGCATCGGCATCGGCATCGTCCCGTACCGTCGCCGTTCCGCACCTGTCGCCCCGCACCGGTGTCGTCCCGCACCGGTGTCGTCCCGCACCGGTGTCGTCCCGCACCGGTGTCGTCCCGCACCGGTGTCGTCCCGCACCGGTGTCGTCCCGGCCGGCCCGGGAGCCGGTTCGCGGGTGGATGCCGAGCTCACCGCGGAGCAGGCCGAGGCCACCGCGGATTAGTACGACGGATACGCCTCCCCTGTGGACAACCTCCGCGTCCGCCTCGCCCGACCTGGCAGCATGGCGGGGTGACAGCAGCAACGCATTCCTCCCTCTTCCCTCCGGTCCCCGAGTCGGCCGACGCCGTGCTCGACGGCCTGGACCCCGAGCAGCGCGAGGTCGCCACGGCCCTGCACGGCCCGGTGTGTGTGCTGGCCGGAGCCGGTACGGGCAAGACGCGCGCGATCACCCATCGCATCGCCTACGGGGTGCGCGCCGGGATACTCCAGCCCACGAGTGTGCTCGCCGTCACGTTCACCAACCGGGCCGCCGGTGAGATGCGCGGACGGCTGCGCCAGCTCGGCGCGGGAGGGGTCCAGGCCCGGACGTTCCATTCCGCCGCCCTGCGCCAGCTCCAGTACTTCTGGCCGAAAGCGGTCGGCGGCGACCTGCCCCGGCTGCTGGAGCGCAAGGTCCAGCTGGTCGCCGAGGCCGCGGCCCGCTGCCGCATCCGCCTCGACCGCAACGAGCTGCGCGACGTCACCAGCGAGATCGAGTGGTCCAAGGTCACCCAGACCGTGCCCGGCGACTACCCGGCCGTGGTCGCGAAGACCCAGCGCGAGGCCCCGCGCGATCCGGCCGAGATCTCCCAGATCTACGCGACGTACGAGGAGCTGAAGCGCGACCGCTCGGTGATCGACTTCGAGGACGTGCTGCTCCTCACCGTCGCCATCCTCCAGGACCGCCACGACATCGCCGACCACGTCCGCCGCCAGTACCAGCACTTCGTCGTCGACGAGTACCAGGACGTCAGCCCGCTCCAGCAGCGGCTGCTGGACCTCTGGCTCGGCGACCGGGACACCCTGTGCGTCGTCGGCGACGCCGGCCAGACGATCTACTCCTTCACCGGAGCCACCCCCGACCACCTGCTGAACTTCCGCACCCGCCACCCCGGCGCGACCGTGGTCAAGCTGGTCCGGGACTACCGCTCCACCCCCCAGGTCGTCCACCTGGCCAACGGTCTGCTCGGCCAGGCCCGCGGCCGCGCCGCCGAGCACCGGCTCGAACTGGTCTCGCAGCGCGAGCCCGGCCCCGAGCCCGCCTACACGGAGTACGCGGACGAGCCCTCGGAGGCCGAGGGCACCGCCCGCCGGATCCGCGATCTGATCGCCGCGGGAGTCCCGGCCGGCGAGATCGCCGTGCTCTACCGGATCAACTCCCAGTCCGAGGTCTACGAGCAGGCCCTGGCGGACGCGGGCGTGCCGTACCAGCTGCGGGGCGCGGAGAGGTTCTTCGAAAGGGCCGAGGTGCGCGAGGCCGGAGTCGCCCTGCGCGGAGCCGCCCGAGCCGGGGGCAACGACTCCCTGCTCGACGACGCGGAGGGGCTGCCCGCGGAAGTGCGCGCGGTGCTCTCCACCAAGGGGTGGACCCAGGAGCCCCCCGCGGGTTCGGGAGCGGTGCGCGACCGCTGGGAGTCGCTGGCCGCCCTGGTCCGGCTCGCCGAGGACTTCGAACGGGCCAAGCCGGGCGCGACCCTCTCCGACCTGGTGGCGGAGCTCGACGAGCGGGCCGCCGCCCAGCACGCCCCCACGGTCCAGGGCGTCACCCTCGCCTCGCTCCACTCCGCGAAGGGCCTGGAGTGGGACGCCGTGTTCCTGGTCGGCCTGACCGAGGGCATGCTGCCGATCACCTACGCCAGGACCGACGAACAGATCGAGGAGGAGCGCCGGCTGCTGTACGTCGGCGTCACCCGGGCCCGCCTCCACCTCTCGCTGTCGTGGTCGCTGTCCCGTTCGCCCGGCGGTCGCGCCGGGCGGCGCCCGAGTCGCTTCCTCAACGGCCTGCGCCCCGGCTCGGCGCCCCTCGGCGCGCGCGGCACGGCCGGTGGCGGCGGGATCGAGCGGGGCGCGGCGGGACCGGTCGCCAAGCGCGGCCGTCGCGGCCCCGCCCGGTGCCGGGTCTGCGGCAGAACCCTCACCGACGCCGGCGAGATGAAGCTGATGCGCTGCGAGGACTGCCCCTCCGACATGGACGAGGCGCTGTACGAGCGGCTGCGCGACTGGCGGGAGGTCAGGGCGAAGGAGATCGGCCAGCCCGCCTTCTGCGTGTTCACGGACAAGACGCTGATGGCGATCGCCGAGGCCGTACCGGGCAGCGAGGGCGAACTGGCGGTGATTTCCGGTGTCGGCGCGCGGAAGCTGGGCCGGTTCGGTACCGCCGTCCTGGCCATTTGCGCAGGTGAGACGGTTGAGGAGGTGCTCGGGCAGGCGGCTGACGAGATGTGAGAAGAACTCGTCGAAAAAATAGTTTGCGCCTGCCCCAGTCATCACCATAGGTTCTTAACCACGGGAACAGCGACTTCTCTGAAGCCCTGGTCCTGTGCTGTACTTATCCGAATACGTAGGACCGGCCCGCCGGTCCGCCCGAGACGCCGAGAGGAGGCGATTGAAGTGATCAGCATCATCGAGACCAACAAAGTGACCGATCTCTCGGTCGTCTCCGCCTGCTCGCTCGGCCTCGCCTGCTCTTCCGAGTCCTCGCTCCGTGGCACCGGTCTGTCCGGCATCTCTGCCGCACGTCCGCTGTCCCTGGCGAGCCTCCCCGTGCGGGAGCGCAATGAGCGACCGGCTCAGGCACCGGCAGCAGCAGTAGCGAAGGGACAGGCCCAGGCCTATGCCTTTGCGGCCGTCGGTGCGGGAGCGGAATCCGGCGCCAAGAAGCAGACGATGCAGCACCACACGATGTGGGCCTTCCGTGGGCCTGAACCCTGGAGTGATCCAGCCTGATTCACCATCAGGCCGGCGCCTTCAGGGCCGCGGAACCCCACTCGGGATCCGCGGCCCTTTTGTTTTGTCCGAACGGACGAGACAGCGCGAAGGAGCCTCGGGACAAGCAACACCCGGTACCAGCCGCCACCCGGCCAACAGGCCGGAACGACCAGACGAGGACACCACCCACCGTGCAACTCGAAGCGCACGCCCCGTCCGTACCGCCTTCCGACACGATCCCGCCGCCCGGCCTCACGGAGGACTCCACCTTGTTCCCCCTCACTGCGCTCACCGCGCTCGACGACGCCATCGAGAACCTCGGCGTGCCCGTCCCGTGCCGCTCCTACGACCCGGAGGTCTTCTTCGCGGAGTCGCCCGCCGACGTCGAGTACGCCAAGTCCCTCTGCCGCACCTGTCCGCTCGTCGAGGCCTGCCTCGCCGGCGCCAAGGAGCGTCGCGAGCCGTGGGGCGTCTGGGGCGGTGAGCTCTTCATCCAGGGCGTCGTCGTCGCTCGCAAGCGGCCGCGTGGTCGTCCGCGCAAGAACCCGGTCGCGGCGTGATCGCCGGACTGGGGGCCCCGGCCCCCAAACCCATGAAGCGCATCGGCACCATCGACCGCCCCCACACCCACGATCCCCGAAATCAGGCAGCAATGTCCGTCCCCACGAATGAGCCCGTCGGCTCCGCAACACCGAACGTCAAGATCATCGGCGCGAACGACTCGCGTCAGAACAGGACCCGCGAGATGCAACTCATCCCAGAAGCCCTGGCTCGTGCTCATATGCACGACCGCATGAGGGAGGCCGACACGGAGCGCCAGGCGGTACGCCTGGTCAACGCGCGCCGTATGCAGCGCCGGGCCGAGCGCGCTTCGATGCGCGCCCGCCGGGCGCTGGCCATGGCCGTCATGCACTGAGCCGGCCGCACACCGCAGTACCCGCTGCCGGGCAGCCGCTCTGCCCGGCAGCACTCAGTACCCACAGTCAGTACCCCTTCCGCGGGGGGGGGGGGGGGCGGTCCGAGACGGACCGGCCCCGCGGTCGTGCTGTGCGGTGGCGCCGCGCGAAGCGGCGGCGACGGAGTTATCGTCACGAGGTGGACGAGGAGAACCAGCACCGGATCCGGCGACCCGCGCAGAGCGACGCCGCGGTCATCACCTGCACCCTGTGCGGCAGCTCCGCCGAGAGCGAGACCGCACCGCCGACCTGGATCTGCTCCGTGGAGAACGGCAGACGCCAGTACTTCTGCGAAGAGTGCGCCCGCACCCACATCAGGTCGATCGAGAGCAGGCTGGACTCCGCCTGGTGGTGACCCGCCCGGCAGCAGGCCTCCAGCCACGCAGCTCCGGGCCTACGCCCCCAGAGGCGCGTCTCCCGCCAACTCGTGCACCGCGGCTCCCTGCATCTCGGGTTCCCGGACCGCGGGCTCCTGCACCTCGGGTTCCCGCACGGCGGGCTCCTGCACCGGCTCGTCCTCCGGCAGGAAGCCCGGCAACCAGGATTCGAGCTCGTCGCGCAGCCGCACCGTCGCACCCAGCTGGCACAGCACGCCGATCGTGCTCAACGTCACCCGGTGTATCAGCAGATAGGCGGGCGGCAGATTCAGCTGCTTGCCGAGCTGGTGGGCGGGGGAGCGGGGATCCGCGATCCGCGCCGCCTGATTGCGCATCCAGCTCCGGGTGAACGTGAACTCCTCCAGCTGCGCCGGCTCGATGATCGGAAGGAGATAGTCGAGCACCGCGTCCGGGTCGAGGTCGATCGTGTCCTTGACGAACCCCTCCTCGCGCAACAGCTCGTACACCGCCTCCGCCTCGCCCGCCAGCGTCAGCCGCAGCGAGTCCCCGATGGTCTGCGGCAGACCGCCCGGCAGCCGGTCGACCGTCCCGAAGTCCAGCACTCCGAGCCGCCACTGCCCGTCCTCGCCGGTCCCCTCGTCCGGAGGCAGCAGCCGGAAGTTGCCCGGATGCGGATCCGCGTGCAGCAGGCCGGTGCGCGCGGGCCCCGAGAAGAGGAAGCGCGCCAGCAGCTGCCCCGCCCGGTCCCGCTGCTCCGGTGTGCCCTCCGTGATCACCTCGGACAGCGGGACACCGTCCATCCACTCCGTCACCAGCACCTGGTCGGACTGGTGCACCACACCGGGGATCACGACGTCCGGGTCGTCCGCGAACTCCTCGGCGTGATCCCGCTGCGAGCCCGCCTCCTGCTCGTAGTCCAGTTCCTCCGAGACCCGGTCGCGCAACTCCGTGATGAGCGGTTTGATGTCCATCCCGGGAATCAGCGGGCCGAGCAGGCGGGCGAATCTGCTGAGTTGGGTCAGATCCGAGAGAAGTGCCTCGCCCGCGCCCGGATACTGCACCTTCACCGCGACGTTGCGACCGTCGTGCCAGACCGCCCGGTGCACCTGGCCGATCGAGGCGGCGGCCGACGGCTTGTCCTCGAATTCGAGGAACAACTCCCGCCAGTCCTCACCCAGCCGCTCCGCCAGCACCGCGTGCACGGTATCGCTGGGCATGGGGGGTGCGGCTTCCTGGAGCTTGGTGAGCGCCGCGCGGTACGGTCCGGCGACCTCCTCGGGCAGGGCCGACTCGAAGACGGACAGGGCCTGCCCGAGCTTCATCGCCCCGCCTTTCAACTCACCGAGGACCTTGAACAACTGGTCCGCGGTGCGCTGCTGCACCTCTCTGGCGACCAGCTCCGCCGATCTCCCGCCGATGCGCTTGCCCAGGCCCCACGTGGCACGGCCGGCGAAGCCCAGAGGCAGGGCGGCCAACTTGGCGGTGCGGGTGACCGCTTTCCGGGGTAGATCAGACACGAGCCCCTCCAAATCCCAGACTGCCGTACCGCGTGCGGCGGTTACCCGGCCATTGTGTCCTGCTTCGCTCCGGTCCCGGAGGAGCCCTCCCGGTCAGTGTGCCCAGCCGCTCCACAGGAACAGCCGAGGTGAGGCCTCAACCGCTCGGCCCGCCAGTCCAACAGCGGCAGTGCGGCCTCCCAGCGGGTCCCCGTGCTCGCGGGCAGTTCGCCGTCCAGGAAGGACAGCGCATGGGCCGCCGCGAGCCCCGCGACCGCCGTTGCCAGCCCCAGGTCACAGGCCTGCACGGCAGTTCGCCGCCCGGACTGCCACTGGGACAGCATCCTCGTCCAGTCCTCGTCCCCGGCCGCGCGGTCCAGCGCCAGGCATCCGGCGCAGGCCGTACCCCCGGGCAGGACCAGGGGGCCGACGAACCCCGTCGCCTCCATCACCCCGGCGTACAGATGAGGCGTTCCCGACGCGATCCACGGTTCGGCCGCACGGGGGTCGGGGACGTAGGCGGTGAAGCCGTCGCGAGGGGCCGTCACGATCAGCGACAGACCCGGCTCGCCACCGGCCGGGGAGCCCGCCGTCTCCGCCGCCCGAGGAGCCGGACCCGCCGCGGATCTGCGCACCAACTGCCGGGCGGCGGTGTCCCTGCGCTCCCCGACGGACGCCGGCGGAAGCCCGCCGGGCGAGATGTCGCACGGCTCGGTGTGCCCGCCGTCCAGGACCTCCACCCGGCCCACCCCGGACCCGGACAGCACCGCCGCGATCGCGGCGCCGACCCGTCCCGCACCCCGCACCTGGACCCGCATCGCCCGACGGGCCGCCAGCCGCCGCATCCCGCCGCCCGGTTCGGGATGGACGACGGAGAGCGATGCCAGATCGGGGCGGTGCCGGTCCAGGGCGCCCGGCCTGTTCCGTAGCGCGTCGGCCTCCGGGCCGGCGGCCCGTACGTCGTCGATCAGTCCCGCGCTCATCAACCTGTGCACCAAGGTCTCCACTTGATGGTCGGACAGGTCCAGCGCGCGGGCCTCCTCGCGCAGCAGCGGGAGGCCGCGTGTTCCGTCGAGCAGTTCCAGAAAACAGCCCGTGGCGATATCCAGCGGGCCGAAGTTCACGGCATGGGAGCGAGTCACGCCGAATTGCACGGTGCCCCGGCTGCGCCATGCGCGGCGCAGTGCGGGCTTCAACATCGGATGCACGGCTACCCCCGGTCTGAGTTCCTTGATCCCTGCGGTTCCCTGATCCCCGCTCGCGGGCCGCTGCCCGTGATCTTCGCGAGATCCGTTGCCAGAATGCAGTCCGGCGCCGAAATGTGCAGAAAGTTATCCACAGGCATGGGGTATTAGTCGTTCAAATGGTGCATGCCATGGAGTGGATCAAGCGTGAACCGTCCGGAGACGGAACTTCCCGCGCCGCCACCGGGTAACGTCGTGGCGTGCCCGCCGACCCGTCCCCCGGAATCGCCGGGGAGACCCCCGCGCGCAGTGCCGGAACCCAGCAGCGCAGCGCGACGGACCGTCCGCCCCGCGCCTCGGCAACGAGCGCGGTCGAGGTCCGCAGGAGCAACCGCCGCAGCAGAACGGTCTCCGCGTACCGGGAGGGCGACCGCACCATCGTGCTCATCCCGGCCCGGATGTCGGAGGCCGAGGAGCAGCGCTGGGTGAACGTGATGCTCGACAAGCTCGCGGCGCAGGAGAGCAGACGCGTCTTCGGCGACAGCGAACTCGCCGAGCGCGCCGAGCGGTTGTCCGCCCAGTACTTCGAGGGCCGGGCCAGACCCGCTTCGGTGCGGTGGGTGACCAACCAGAACACCCGCTGGGGGTCCTGCACCCCGGCGGAGGGCAGCATCCGTCTGTCGCACCGTTTGCAGGGCATGCCCGAGTACGTCGTCGACTACGTGCTGGTCCACGAGCTGGCCCACCTGCTCGTTCCCGGTCACGGTCCGCGCTTCTGGCGGCTGCTGGAGGCGTACCCGCGTACCGAGCGGGCGCGTGGCTACCTGGAGGGCGTGGTGGCGGCCGACCGGCTGCCCCAACTGCCCGCCGCGCGCGGTGAGTGACGTCCGCCGATTCTGTACCGGGTGTGTACCGACTTAGCTCGATGTCGGACTTTGCGGTTAGCCTGGCGCGACGCATTCACATTCGGGATGGGGGACGGTCGTTACGCATGGCCAGGGAATTCCAACGCGGCCACAAGGCCAAGATCAGCGATCTCACGCCGGGGACGGATCTGTACGTAGGTGTGCAGATCGCCGGTCAGGGACTGACCTTTGACATCAGCTGCTTCGGCCTCGACGCCAATGAGCAGCTCTCCGACGACCGGTATTTCATCTTCTTCAATCAGCCTAAATCGCCCGAGGAGTCCATTCAGCTCCTCGGCGCCCAGGCCGGCGACACCGAGTCGTTCCGCGTCACCCTGGACCGCATTCCGGCGCACATCCACAAGCTGTCGTTCACCGCGACGGTCGACGGGGCCGGACAGATGTCCCAGGTCGGCCCCGGATACATCCGGGTCGTCGCGGGTGGCGAGGAAGTCGTCAGGTACGCCTTCAACGGTTCGGAGTTCACCACCGAGCGCGCGGTGATGCTGGGCGACTTCTACCTGAAGGACGTCTGGCGGTTCGCCGCGGTCGGTCAGGGCTTCGACGGCGGCCTCGACGCGCTGCTGAAGAACTTCGGCGGCGAGATCGCCGAGGAGGAGCCCGCCGCACCTCAGCCGCAGGCCGCGGCGCCCTCGTTCGCCCCGCCGGCCCAGGCCGCCGCACCGGCCCCCGCCCCGTCCTTCGGGGCCCCGTCCGCGCC
>NZ_JBCEWQ010000223.1:0-10471 GCF_038448545.1 Streptomyces sp. CLV115 | reverse complement strand
CCCCCCCCCCCCCCCCCCCCCCCCCCCCCCCCCCCCCCCCCCCCCCCCCCCCCCCCCCCCCCCCCCCCCCCCCGGGGCAGCCGACGCGACGTCCGTTCTGGACCCGGCGCCGACGCGACCAGCTCGCCGGTCTCGCGTTCATCTCCCCCCAACTCCTCGGCAGCGTCGTGTTCGTACTGCTGCCCATCGCCCTGGTCGTCCGGTTCAGCCTGCACGAATGGAACGTGCTGGCCGGCGACTTCCACTACACCGGCGGCGACAACTACACCAAGCTTCTGGACGACGCCAACCTGCCCCAGGTGCTGAAGTCCACGGCCCTGTTCTCGGTCGGCCTGGTGGTGCTCAACCTCTGCCTGGCCCTCCTGCTCGCCGTCCTGCTCAACCAGAAGCTGCGCGGGATGACGGTGTTCCGCACGCTGTTCTTCTCTCCCGTCGTGGTATCGCTGGTCGCCTGGACCATCGTGTGGGGCTTCCTGCTCCAGGCCGACGGCGGCATCAACGGCCTGCTGCACACCGTCGGCATCGACGGGCCCAACTGGCTGCGCGGCGAGGGCTCCGCCATGTTCTCGGTCATCGTCGTGCAGGTGTTCAAGAACGTCGGTCTGAACATGGTGCTGTTCCTGGCCGCGCTCCAGGGCGTGCCCAAGGAACTGTACGAGGCGGCACGGGTCGACGGTGCGGGCGCGTGGACCCGGTTCCGGTCCATCACTCTGCCGCTGATCAGCCCGACGATCCTGCTGACGTCGGTGATCACCATTGTGGGTTCGCTCCAGGTGTTCGCGCAGATCGCGGTGCTCACCCAGGGTGGCCCGAAGCTGTCCACCACCGTGCTCGTCTACTACCTCTATCAGCAGGCTTTCCAGTTCCATCACTTCGGCTATGGCGCGACCCTGTCCATCCTGCTGCTGCTGATCGTGCTGGCGCTCACCGTGTTCCAGTGGCAGTTGCGTAAGAGGTGGGTCTTCTATGAATCGTAAAATCCCGCTGCGCGCCCGAGTCGCCCTGTACGGCCTGCTCTGCGTGCTCGCGATCCCCTTCGTCTTCCCGACCTGGTGGATGGTGACGTCGTCGTTCAAACCCGTCAGCGACATCTTCTCCTACCCGCCACAGCTCATACCGACCAACCCGACGGTTTCGGCCTACCGGGACGTCTTCGACGGGCGCCCGTTCGTCCAGCAGTACGTCAACAGCGTCTATATCGCCGCGCTGGTGACGGCGGGGACGATGATCGTGTCCTCGCTCGCCGGGTACGCCTTCGCCCGTATCAAGTTCCGCGGCCAGAACGTGCTGTTCCTGGTGGTACTGGTGGGCCTGCTCATCCCGAGCGAGGTCACCATCGTCCCGCTCTTCCAGATGTTCAACGACCTCGGCATGATTAACACCCACTGGCCGCTGATCCTGGTGCCGATCTTCGGCGCGCCGAGCGTCCTGGCCACGTTCATCATGCGGCAGTTCTTCATCAGCCTGCCCCACGAACTGGAGGAGGCCGCCCGGATAGACGGCATCGGCTACTTCGGCACGTTCTGGCGGATCGCCCTGCCGCTGGCCAGGCCGGCACTCGGCGCCGTCGGGATCTTCACCTTCCTGCAGAGCTGGAACCTCTACCTGGAACCAGTGGTGTACCTCTCCTCGCCGGAGAAGTTCACCCTGCCGCAGGCACTCACCCAGTACATGGACTCCTACGGCGGGCCCATGTGGAACGTCCAGCTCGCCGCGGCGTCGCTGACCGCGATCCCTGTGCTGGTCGTGTTCGTCATCGCCCAGAAGCAGTTCATCGAGGGCCTCGCCCATACGGGGCTGAAGTGAACGCCACACTCGGCATTGACATCGGCGGCACCAAGACGCTGGCCGCCCTCGTCGGACCCGACGGCGCCGTGCTCGACCAGACGCGAGCCGACACCCCGGCCGCGCAGGGCCCGGACGCGGTGCTGCGGACCGCCGCCGACCTGGCCCGGCGCCTCGGCGGCACCGGTCCGGTCGGCGTCGGCGCCGCGGGCGTCATCGACCCGGCCACCGGCGTCGTCCGGTACGCCACCGACTCCCTGCCCGGCTGGGCCGGCACATCGGTGGCAGAGGCCCTGGCTCAGCGCATCGGCCGGCCCGTCGTGGTGGACAACGACGTCAACGCCGCCGCCCTCGGCGAGAGCTGGGCCGGCGCCGCCCGCGGTCACGCGCATGTGCTGCTGGTCGCCGTCGGCACCGGCCTCGGCGGCGGCCTGGTCCGCGACGGCGCCGTCGACCACGGAGCGCGCGGCGGCGCCGGAGAGATGGCCCATCTTCCGGCGCCGGACGCCGACAAGCTGACCTGCGGCTGCGGGCGCACCGGACACCTGGAGGGCGTGGCCTCCGGCACCGGGCTCGCCCGCGCCTACCGGCTGCGCACCGGGACGGACGTCACCGGCCGTGAGGTCGCCGCCCGCTGCGCCGCCGGCGACGCAACCGCCGTGGAGGTCCTCACCACCGCCGGCCACGCTCTCGGCCGGACCCTCGCCGGCCTGGTGGCGCTGCTCGACCCGCAGACGGTGGTGCTGGCCGGAGGCGCCGGTGAAGCACTGCTGCCGCACACCCGCAGCGCCTACGCCGCCGAGCGGCTACCGGTCCACGCCGACGTGACGCTGGTCCCGGCCGCGCTCGGTGCCGCAGCGGTCGCCGTCGGCGCGGCCAGGGCGGCAATGACCCGGCAGGCCACGCGCCTACCGGCCGATCCCAGCCGGCATCCGCCGGTCACCTTCCCGCACACCACCGAGACGGAGCCCCAGTGAACGTTCTCGACATCCTCCGCGGCGGCCTGGTGGTCTCCTGCCAGCCGCTGCCGGACGAACCCGCCGACCCGATGCGGGACGCATCTGTGCAGGCAAGGGTCGCCGCAGCCGCGGCCCTCGGCGGCGCCGCCGGCATCCGCGCCAACACCCCCGACCACATCGCCGCCGTGCGGGCGGCCGTAGACGTGCCGGTCATCGGCCTGTGGAAGGACGGCCCCGGGCCGGTGACGATCACGCCGACCAGCAGGCACGCCCGAGCCATTGCGCAGGCCGGGGCGCACCTGGTCGCCATCGACGCCACCGACCGGCCGCGGCCCGAGCCGTTCCCGGCCGTCGTCGCCGCCGCGCACGCCGCCGGCGTCCTCGTCCTGGCAGACGTGTCCACCGAGGCCGAGGGACACGCCGCAGCCGACGCAGGCGCCGACGTCGTCGCCACCACGCTCTCCGGCTACACCTCGCACGCCCCGAAAACCCCGGGGCCCGACCTCGGCCTGCTGGAACGCCTGGTCACGCGGCTGTCCGTTCCGGTGATAGCCGAGGGCCGCTACCGCACAGCGGACGACCTGCGACGCGCCTACGCCGCAGGGGCACACGCCGTGG
This sequence comes from Streptomyces sp. CLV115, assembly GCF_038448545.1. NCBI lineage: Bacteria > Bacillati > Actinomycetota > Actinomycetes > Kitasatosporales > Streptomycetaceae > Streptomyces > Streptomyces sp. CLV115. The sequence continues at coordinate 7,109 of NZ_JBCEWQ010000223.1, read as the reverse complement.
TGGTGGGCAACGCCATCACCTCACCCCTGTACCTGACCAGGGAGCTGGCCCGGACAGCTCCTGCTCACGCCGACGCGAACGGAGCGCACCCCCGATGAGAAGACGCACAGTCCTTACCGCCGGAACCGCCGTCCTGGCCGCCCCGCTGCTGGGCCTCGCCCCGCAGGCCGCCACCGCCGCCCCACGTCCGAGCCGCCGGATCGCCCTCGTCCCTCTCGACGACCGGCCCGTCAACGTCTACTGCCCGACCATGACCGCCGCCGTCGCCGGCGTCGACCTCGCACTGCCGCCGCGCAAGGCCCTCGGCCGCTTCTTCCAGCCCGGGGACGGCGCGGCCGTCGCCCGCTGGCTGGGCTCGGTCGGCGCCGACGAGTACGTGATCTCGGTGAGCATGCTCGCCTACGGAGGCCTGATCGCCTCCCGCACGGGCACGCCCACTCTTGAGTCGGCGCGGGCCAACATCGCGGCGATCCGGGCACTGCGGGCCGCCCGGCCGAGCGCGCAGATCGTGGTCCACGACACCATCCAGCGCCTCGCGTTGACCCCCGGCAACCCCGACCTCGAACAGTACGTGGCCGCGCTGGTCGAGTGGGCCAAGCTGTACGACCAGGTGGAGAACCTCGGCCAGGAAGAGCTGCGACCCCGGCTCGTGGCAGTCCGGGCCACCATCCCGGACGCGGTGGTCGACGACTACCTGACGGCGCGGGCCCGCAACCATGAGGTCAACCGGCAGATGGTCGAGTGGGTCGCCGACGGCACCATCAGCCATCTGGTGCTCTCCGAGGACGACACTGCCCCGGTGGGCCTGGCCAGGGCCGAACGCGTCGAACTTGAGAAGCTGGTCGATCAGCTGGGGGTCGGCCGGCGGGTCGAGGTCTTCCCCGGCGCGGACGAGGTGGACGCACTGCTGGTCGCCCGGCTGATTGCCGCGGGGATCGCCCCCACCTACCGGGTGGAGTACGCCGGGATCTCCGGCGAGCAGTGGACGGCGAGCCTTGAGGGCATCCCGTTCGCGGAGAACATCCGCCGGCACGTGAAGTCCGTCGGCGGCACCGTCGTCAGCGGCCGCGCCGACCTGGTGCTCATGGTCAACACCCCTTCGGTGAGCGAGAGTCAGCGGGCGTCCGACCTCGCCTCGTTCGCCCGCCGGGTCGCCCGGCTGACGGCGGCCGGGGAGTCGGTCGTCGTGGTGGACCCGGTCTTCGTCAACCGCGCCGACCACGACCTGGTGGCCGAGCTGGAACAGCGGGTCGACCTGGCCGCGCTGCTCTCGTACTCCGGCTGGAACACCGGCGGCAACGCCCTCGGTCTGGCCCTGGCCCATGCCACCGCCCGCTGGGCGTTCCTGCACCGCTCGACCAGCGGACTGGGGGTACCCGCGCTGACCGGGCCGGGCCGGGCGCACGCGGAGTACCTGCTCTACCGGTTCGTCAAGGACGACCACTGGAAGAACGTCATCCAGAAGGCCGCCTACGCGGAGGCCACGGCCAGGGGGTGGACCCCCATGAACCTGACGGCTGAGCAGAAGGTGTTCTTCGACGGCTGGGTCCAGGACCGCCTCGCCCCGGCGACCCGCCAGTACTTCACCGACCACTTCGCCGGCCACCACCTCCTGCTCGGCCGCCGCGGCGCTACCACCCGCACCGCCAAGCTCGCCGACATCACCGACATCCACATCGAACTGCCCTGGGACCGCCTCTTCGAGGTGACCCTCGAACCCCACCTCACCCTGGCCTGAGAGGAGAACGAACGATGCAGCACAGCCCCCGTCGCCGCAGCATCCTCCTTGCCGGCGCCGTCGGCCTCGCCGGTGCCACCCACCTCAGCGCCACCGCCATCGCGGCCCCCGCCCGCACCGCGCCCGTCGCACCGCCCGCGCCCGCGCTCATCCCCAAGCCCCGCTCGCTGCAGATGCTCGGCGGCCGGCCGTTCGAGATCACCGCTGACACCGCCGTCGTGGTGCGCCACCGGGCCCACGAGGCCCGCCGCACAGCCGAGTACCTCGCCACCTGGCTGCGCCGGGCCACGGGCCATGCCGTCCCGGTGGTCAACTCCGGCGCAGCCCCACAAGCCATCACCCTGGCTGACGACGACGAGACCCCCTCTGCCGAGGGATACCGCCTCGACGTCACCCACGGCGGCGTCCACCTGCGCGCCGCCGAACCGGCCGGCCTCTTCCACGCGACGCAGACCCTGCGCCAGTTGCTCCCCGCCGCAGCGGAGTCCGCCACCCCGCACACCGGTCCGTGGACGATCTCCCCCCTGCACATCGACGACGCCCCGAGGTTCCCCTGGCGCGGTTCCATGCTTGACGTGGCACGGCACTTCTTCACCGCCGACGAGGTGAAGAGCTATATCGACATCCTCGCTCTGTACAAGATCAACCGCCTCCACCTGCACCTCAGCGACAGCCAAGGCTGGCGCCTGGAGATCAAGAGCTGGCCCCGCCTGGCCACCTACGGCGGCTCCACCGAGGTCGGCGGCGGCCCCGGCGGCTACTTCACCCAACGGGAGTACGCCGACATCGTCCGCCACGCCGCGGAACGCCACATCATGGTGATCCCCGAGATCGACATGCCCGCCCACGTCAACGCGGCCCAGGCCAGCTACGCCGAACTCACCTGCGACGGCGTAGCACCGCCGCTCTACACAGGCGAGAAAGGCATCCCCAACTCGCTGTGCATCGACAAGGACCTCACCTACCGGTTCATCGGCGACGTACTCGGCGAACTCGCCGACCTCACCCCCGGCCCCTACCTGCACATCGGCGGTGACGAGGCGCTGGCGACCAAACCCGAGGACTACCGCTCCTTCATCAGCCGCGCCCAGCAGACCGTGCACGGCCTCGGCAAGCAGATGGTCGGCTGGGAGGAGGTCGGCCTCGCCGACATCGCCCCCAGCACTCTCGTCCAGTTCTGGGCCAACGCCGCAAAGGCACAGGGCGCGCTGGCACAGGGCGCCAAGCTCGTCCTCTCGCCCAGCAAGAAGGCGTACTTCGACATGAAGTACGACGCCGACACGCCGTACGGGCATGACTGGGCCGGTTACACCGATGTACAGGACGGCTACACCTGGGATCCGGTCACCTACATCCCCGGCGTCGCCGAGAGCCAGGTGCACGGCGCCGAGTCCGCGCTGTGGACGGAGCGGGTGGCGACTTTCCAGGAGGTGCAGTACATGACGCTGCCGCGGCTCCCCGGCATCGCGGAGATCGGATGGTCGCCGGTCGACGGGCGGGGATGGGAGGAATACCGGGTACGGCTGGCCACGCATGCGCCGCGGTGGTCCGGGCTCGGGTGGCGATACCACCGATCGGTGGAGGTGCCGTGGGAGTGACCCGGTGACCCGGTGGTGATCCGGGGATCGCTGAGGCCCTCAGGCTGCGGGCACCGATCCGGTCCCGCAGCCTGCGGGGCAAGCAGTAGGGCCACCGGACCGGGGGAGAGGCGACCCCCTGGTGGCCACCGCCAACCCGGTCAGCTCAAGAGCCCATGCCCTCGGCACCAACAAGGACTGACTCTCGCCTCGGACCGATCTGTCGGTGGTACCGGCACTTGGTCCGAAGCCATCGACGTGGCCCGAGGCAGCAGGGCACCGTCAAGGTCCGCGCGACCGTGGAGCTCGGTGGCCCACCGGCCGATTCGTGCACGGCTGTGGTGCACGAGCAGTACGTAGGCGCTTTGGCTTTGCTGATCAGTCCTGTTCGGGGTGAGCCGGCCCGTGCGGGAGGCGAGGTGGCGTCGCTCCGATGCGCTGCTGGTGCGTCGAGCCGCCTCACGGTAGGCGTGGGCCGCCGCCTCGTGGTCGCCGAGTTGTTCCAGGAGATGGGCGCGGACTGCGAGCAGGCGATGGTGGTGTGCGGCGCGCCAGTCGGATTCCAGGGTCGCCGGCAGGTCGGGCCCGGCGGCAGAGCCATGTGTCATCGCGACAGCTGCGCGGTTGAGAGCGACCACCGGGTTCGGCGCGAGGTGCTCCAACAGGCCTACAGGGCAAGGATCTGCGGCCAGTTGGTGGCATCGACATGCTCGGCCTCGTCGTGGACGGCGGCGATCGCCGCCTGCAGCCGCCCTCGACCCTGCGCAGGGTCAGGGCGATCCGGCTGGGCTCCGACAACGCTGGGTGGCAGCACAGGAGCAGCGGCGCCCGGGAGTCGCCCCGGCGCCGCGTCCGCCCCGGCGTTCGCGGCGCGGCCACTCGACCTGGGGGCGACGGCGATGCGGCCCTCGCGCCGGCGCCGCGTCCGCTCCGGTCAGAGCTCGTAGCTGCGTGGGCGCGCCAACGGCTCCTCTCAGCGCGCGCTGGGGGTCAGCGCGGTGGAGTCGAGGCGCACCTGGGCGTGATCATTGAGGGCTCATGCGGTACTGCTGCCCTCATTCCAGTTGGGCGCGTTTGAGCGAAAGGCTGATGCGGCGACGCTGGCGGTCCACGTCAAGGATGGCTACGCGGACCTGGTCGCCGGGCGCGAGCACCTCCTGCGGGTGTCCGACGTCGTGATCGACCAATTCGGTAAGGTGGACGAGGCCCTCGACACCCTCTTCCACCTGGACAAACGCGCCGAACGGCACCAGCTTGGTCACCGTCCCCGAGACCGTGTCCCCGCCCTTGTGGGTATCGGCACAGTGCTGCCAGGGATCGGGCTGCAGCGCCTTCATGGACAGGCTCACCTGCTCCCGTGCGAAGTCGATGCTGATGATCTCGGCGCGGATTTCCCGACCGACGGGGGCAATGTCGTCCACCGAGTCGAAACGGGTCCAGGACATCTCGGGAACACGGAGGAAGCCGAGGAAACGGCCCAGATCGTCATCGAGGTGCACGTACACCCCGATGTCATTGAGACCCGTCGCGACAACGCCGGTGACAGCCTCGCCCACTCGCAGCGAGCCAAGGAACGTCCGCCGCTCCTCGGCCCGGCTGCGATTGGTGCGCCAGCGTGCCCGAAGGACGCCGTCCCCGTCGGGCAGCACTGCCGCGAGAAGCGGATGGCGATCTGCTCGTTCCAGCGGAACCAACGCAACGCGGTGGCCCGGGCCCGCCGTGATCTGGGGATTCGGCACGTCTGCCCGTCCCATGCCCGGTTCGGCGACACACGCCCTGTGGAACCCCCCGCCCGGATACTGCCGTACGAGCAGGTGAAGGCGTTCCCCGCGCACGACGGCGGCGCGGATCGCCTCGACGTCGTCGGTGAGGTCCGGCCATACCGCCAGCCGCGCCCGTGGGGTCAGACGCTCATGCACAGTCTCGACCTCGTGAGCGGCCGTCAGGCGGTGCCAGCGGTAGGCGTTGCCGGAGGGACGCTCCTCCAGCAGGACCCCGCCGCGGTCCGCGACCAGTGCGCCGACCTCGGACCAGAACTCCTCGTCGGCGGCCCGCGAGTCGTCGGTCTCGTCGAGGGCCGGGTCGTAGGGTGAGCTCGCGACCCGGTCGGCGAACAGCCCAAGAACGCGGGTGCGGGACACGGCGTTCTCTTGGTCCCGGCCGCCACCGACGTATATGTCGTCCCGGTCGCCGACATGGACGAAGAATCCATTGTCCGCCTGCAGCCGGCACCAGGCGCCCTCGCGCAGCATCATCGCCCGCAGCAACCCGAGACCGGTGGCGAGCGGGACACGCGCGCCGTCGTGGAACCCGACGCTGTCATGGGGGAAGAGCCCGCTCAGCCCGTTCCCCCCTCTTCCCGCGAGGACGGAGAAGGAGAAGAACCCCTCGGCCATGGGATTGTCGATCGTCACCTGCTCGACAGCGGCATCGAGCGCGAACCCGGCCACGGCCGCCACACAGGCAGCAGCGACGCTTTCCCTCAAGTCATACGCGATGAAGGTGCTGTCTGCGCCTGCCGCGGCGTCGAGGTCAGCAGGGTCGTACGGAGTGATGCGGTACACGAAGGGCGCCATGTCAGCGGCCCGGATGGCTCGTAGTCGCCCTGAGGGCCGGTCGCGGGTGGACAGGGGGAATGGTCACCCGCGAACTCTACCGGCACCAGGACCGGCATGAGATGGATTCAAAATTGGCAACGGTGACCCGGATCGGGAGCCCAAAGTCGGGACGGCTCGGATACGGACATGGGCTCCCCGGCCTATCCCGAGCTGTCGGCCGCCGAGCGCTCCGCCGTGTACAGCCTGATTCAGCAGGACCATCGGACAGCGGCAGCCGCCCGTAAGGCTCCTGCACTAGCTGGTGGATGTCGCCGATACCGAATACGGAGCCGGCGCGCGGCCTCTGCGCGCGCCATCCAGCGTGCCGTCTCCCGGTGAGCGGTCGCAGGATCCGGGCGGCCTACGGAACGTCGGCGGGGGTGCAGTCGGTGGAGAGGGCCGCCCGGCGGCTTCCCGCGGCCCGCTCGACTGCTTTTCCCCCGCGAGATCAACATTGCTGCGCTCGCCGGTCCGGGCTGATCGGAGGACAGCCACAACGAGGTTGGCTTGAGCACCCGTCCCGGACCGGCCCTTTGTGGGCTGGGTGGCGGCCGGGCCGCGGCGGGCCCGAGCACCCCACCCACCGGGCGACCTCACGGCGGTCGTCCAGGCCGTCCTCGTCCTTCATCACGCGTCAGCGTGATGCTGGAAAAGGCGCAGTGGCCTGCGACCCGAGTGACGCGGCCCTCTTGGCGTCGAGAGAGGGCCACAATCAGTGGTGCTCGGTGACCAGCATCGGCGTGCGCTGTTTCGCGTGCTTCATGTACTTCAGTGCTGACGCGACTTTTCGAGAAAGTCGGGGTCGGAGGCGAGGACGCCGCCCTGCGCCCAGTACTTGACCGGGTTGGCGTGGAACAGGACGAGAATCTTGTCGCGCGGGATGCTCGTGACGCGGTGCACGGTCTCGGTGACCTCAGTCAGCAGTTCCTGCGTCTGCTCGTCACTGGTGCCCTCCCAGGCGTCGATGTTGATGATGGGCATCGTGCTTCTCTCTTTCGTTTCTTCTTGTGCGGGTGCGGGTGCGGGTGCGGGTGCGGGTGCGGTGGCGGGCTTCGGCGCTGTTCCGGGCGACATGGCGTTCGTAGGTGATGACCTGGCCGTGCTCGCCGACGATGACCCAGGCGTAGAGCCTGGTCTCTGACGAGCACTGGTCACAGCCACTCGTTGACGGCCGTGCCGTCCGGCCCCGCCCCCGGC
>NZ_JBCEWQ010000222.1:0-10534 GCF_038448545.1 Streptomyces sp. CLV115 | reverse complement strand
GCCGGGCGGGGGTGGGGTGGCGGGGCGTCGCTGACGTGCGGCGGCGCGACGGCAGCCCGATCGAGGTCGACCTGAGGGTCTCGGCCTCCTTTCACCTGGACGGCCGGGAGTGCTTCCTGGTCTCCGGTCGCGAACGGCGGCCCGAGTGGACGCTCGGGCAGTCCGTGCTGGACGCCTTCCTCGGCGGGTCGCCGATCGGCATGGCGGTGATGAGCCCGGACCTGCGCTACGTCTGGGTGAACGACACCCTGGAACGCTTCGGCGGCGTCCCGCGCGAGCAGCGGGTGGGCCACCGGCTGAGCGACGTGCTGCCGGGGCTGGAGACCGAGAACATCGAGACGCTGATGCGGGGTGTGCTGGACACCGGGATCCCCGTCATCGACTACGAGTACCTGGGCTGGACCTGGGCCGATCCGCGCCGCAAGCGCGCCTACTCCACCTCGTACCTGCCGCTCACCGACAACGACGGCGGCGTCACGGGCCTGTGCTACATGGTCCTGGACGTCACCGACCGGTGGAACGCCCAGCAGCGCCTGGCCCTGGTCAACGACGCCGGAGCCAGCATCGGCTCCACCCTGGACGTGATGCGTACGGCCCAGGAACTGGCCGACTTCGCGGTGCCGCGGTTCGCCGACTTCGTGATCGTCGACCTGCTGGAACCGGTCGCCAGCCCCGGTGCGCCCGGCCCGTGGCCGCTGGGCACAGGACTGTCCGGCGCCGAACCGGCCAGATCCGGCGCCACCGTCGCCGCCACCCGGCCGCAGATGCGCCGGGCCGCGATGAGTTCGGTGCGCGAGGGCTGCCCGGAGGCGGTCAGCCGGATCGGGGATCCGGTGGACTTCGTACCCCCGCCCCACGACATGCGGTTCCTCGTCGACGGCGAGCCCCTTCTCATCCCGGTACTCGACCCCGACAGCAGCGTATGGGCGGTCGAACAGCCCGCCAGGGCGGCGAGCATCCGCGAGTACGGACTCCACTCCCTGATCGCCGTACCCATGCGGGCCCGTGACACGGTGCTCGGTCTGACCACCTTCATCCGGTCGCAGGACCCCGCCCCGTTCGAACCGGACGACGTTCTCTCGGCCCGTGAGATGGTGGCGCGGGCCGCCGTGTGCCTGGACAACGCCCGCCGGTACACCCACGAGCACGCCGCCGCGCTGACCCTCCAGCGCAGTCTGCTCCCGCACACACTGCCCGGCGGAATGGCCCTGGACGTGGCCTCCTCCTACCTCCCGGCGGACGCCAAGGACGGTGTCGGCGGCGACTGGTTCGACGTGATCCCGCTGTCCGGCGCCCGGGTCGCCCTCGTCGTCGGCGACGTGGTCGGCCACGGCATCGCCGCCGCGGCCACCATGGGCCGGCTCCGCACCGCGGTGCACACCCTCGCCGACATGGACCTGCCGCCAGACGAACTCCTCGCCCACCTCGACGACCTCGTGCTCCGCCTCAGCGACGAGGAACCCGAGGGCGGGGAGCAGGGCACCCCGGTACTCGGCGCCACCTGCCTGTACGCCGTCTACGACCCGGTCACGCAGCGCTGCACCATGGCCCGGGCCGGCCATCCGCCGCCCGTCGTCGTCGCCCCGGACGGCCGGGTCACCTTCCTCGACCTGCCCGCGGGGCCGCCGCTGGGCCTGGGCGGCCTCCCGTTCGAGACGGCGGAGACCGACCTGCCCGAGGGAAGCCTGATCGGCCTCTACACCAACGGCCTGATCGAGGGCCGCGACCAGGACCCCGAGCTCGGCATGTCCCGCCTCGGCGGAGCCCTGGCACAGCGCGGCCTCCCGCTCGACGCCCTGTGCGCGGCGGTCGTGGATCAGCTGGTCCCGGTGCCCCAGCCCGACGACGTGGCCCTGCTGCTCGCCCGTACCCACGAGCTGAGCCCCGACCACGTCGCCTCGTGGGAAGTGGCCACCGACCCGGCCGCCGTCGCCGGGGTCCGGGCCCGGACCGCCCGCCAGCTGAGCGCCTGGGGCCTGGAGGAACTGGAGATGACGACCGAGCTGATCGTCAGCGAACTGGTCACCAACGCGGTGCGCTACGCCAGCGGGCCGATCCGGATCCGGCTGCTGCGCCAGTCCGTCCTGATCTGCGAGGTCTCCGACACCAGCAGCACCTCGCCACGGCTCAGACACGCCCGCACCACCGACGAGGGCGGCCGCGGCCTCTTCCTCGTCGCCCAGCTCACCCGCCGCTGGGGCACCCGCTACACGGCCGAGGGCAAGATCATCTGGACCGAACAGGAACTGCCCCGGCGGGCACCCCTCGCGACGGGAGGCTGATACCGGCCCGCGACGGCCTCACGGCACCCGAGCGGTCCATTCCTCCGTGCCGAACTTCGTCCGCACCAGTTCCTGGGCCCGGGTCATCTCCTCCGCCGTGACCGCACCGGTGGTCAGCCCGTAGCGGTCGTGGAAGGAGGCGATCATGTTCTCGATCACCTGCTCCCGGGCGAGGCCGGTCTGGCGGCGGAGCGGGTCGACACGCTTCTTGGCGCTCTTGGTGCCCTTGTCGGAGAGCTTCTCCCTGCTGATCCGCAGCACCTCCAGCATCTTGTCCGCGTCGATGTCGTACGACATCGTCACGTGATGCAGGACGGCTCCGGGGCCGCCGTCGGCGCCGACGATCCGCTTCTGAGCGGCTCCGGCGATCTTCCCGGCATCGGTGGCGATGTCGTTGAGCGGTTGGTACCAGGCCTTGATGCCCATGTCGCCGAGGGCGCCCAGCACCCAGTCGTCGAGGTAGGCGTAGCTGTCGGCGAAGGAGAGGCCGGAGACCAGCGAATCCGGCACGGACAGCGAGTACGTGATGGTGCTCATGGGCTCCACGAACATGGCCCCGCCACCGGAGATGCGGCGCACCACGGTCACTCCGTGCTTTGCCGCCCCCTCGGGATCCACCTCGTTGCGCAACGACTGGAAGCTGCCGATGATCACGGCGGGCGAGGCCCATTCCCAGACCCGCAACGTGGGCGCCCGCCGCCCGGCGGCCACCTCGGCGGTGAGGACCTCGTCCAGTGCCATGTGCAGTGCCGGGGCCTGTGGTTCCGTGTGCACCAGCTGCCAGTCGTAGTCGCTCCACTCGGTCGCACGGGCCAGCGCCCGCCGGACGGCGATGCCGACGCCCTCCGCGGTCAGCCCGAGCATGACGGTCGACTCCGGCAGCCCCGCCGTGATCCGGGCCGCAAGACCCGCGGTGTCCGTCGAGGACGGGGCGCCCTCCAGGGCGCTGTTGATCGAGAGGATCGCCTCGTCGGGCTCCAGAAAGAAGTCCCCGGCGACGCGCACGTTGCGCAGTACGCCTTCCGCGACGTCCAGGTCTACGACGACAAGCTTGCCGCCGGGCACCTTGTACTCGCCATGCACGGCTTCGTTCCCTTCCAGCGCGCGACGCGGACCCGGAGCGGGTCGCTCCGACATGGGATGGACGCGCACATACCTCGCATCGAACCCTAATGCCAGCCCGTGCCGAGCGGCCACGCAGCCCCGACGCCGTGACGGCCCGGCATCAGAAACGCGACCGGCGGGCCTGCCGTGCGCCGGCCCGCCCCAGGAAGCAACCGGACGAGGACAGCCACCCGGCCCGGCATGTTCCGGACGAGAGGCCCTGGGTGAAGAGCGGCAGCGACACCGGACCGCGGACAAGTCGCGTGCGGCGCCATTCCAGTTGGCCGGGTGGGACGGCGGGGCGGATCGCGGGAAAACGGGTCAGGACCGCCCGCAGGGCGATCTCTGCCTCGGCCCTGGCCAGGGGAGCGCCGACGCAGCGGTGGATGCCGTGGCCGAAGGCGAGACGGCCGGTGGTGTCCCGGTCCAGGTCGAGCCGGTCGGGTGACGGGAACTGTTCCGGGTCGCGGTTGGCGGCTCCGCGGCCGATCAGCACCGGGACGCCGGCGGGACGTCGGTGCTGCCGAGTGTGACGGCCTCAGTCGTGAACCGGAAAGTGGCCGTACTCACGGGGGAATCGAAGCGGAGCAGCTCGTCCGGCGCGGCCGGGAGGACGACGCCGGGAGCCCTCGTCCGCGAAGAAGGCGGCCGTGTCCTTCGAGAGCCGGGCGTCGCCGAGGGCTTCCCCGGCTTCCGCGTAGCCGGTGACGAGGTAGCCGGTGTGTCCACCGGCGCCGGCGGGGGTGGCCTGGACCGGGCACGTGGACCGCATGACCGCGCAAGCCGGGTACGGGTCCTGCCGGAAGCGGGGGTCCTGAGTCGGGTCGGTCCTGGCTTCAGGCTCCAACCGTTTGCGGCTGTACGTCATCGGCGACACGCCGGACATGGTGTGCGTGGACGTCGGCCACCAGGACCGGCGCGGCCCCTTCCGCCGCTCCGGCGCCGACATTGCGCCGGTCCGTCTTCCTCGCCCTGTGGTCCCACTCCCTCATCCCTGTTCGGACAGCTTCCTGGCTCCCGCGGTGCCTTCCGGGGCGCCGGGCAGGGACGCGCGGACGGTGAGTCCGCCGCCCGGGTTGGCGGTGAGGCTCAGGTCCGCGTGGTGGGCGCGGACGATGCTGGCGACGATCGCCAGGCCGAGGCCGTGGCCGCGGCGGGTGGAGTCCTGTTCGGCCAGACGCCCGCTGCCGCGCAGGAACGGCTCGGTGAGGCGGTCGACCGTGTCGTCCAGCCGCGGTCCGGTGTTGGTCACGGTCAGCAGGGCGCGGCCGGGCCGTGCCGGGTCGGGGCCGGTGGTCAGGGAGAGCGTGCCGCCGGTAGGCAGGTTGTGCCGTACGGCGTTGTGGAGCAGGTTCTGGGTCAGCTGGCGCAGCAGTACGCCGTTGCCGGTGACCGGGGCCGGGCGGATGTCGGCGCAGAGCGTGATGCTCCGTGCCCCGGCTTCCTCGCGGACGGCCTCGACGGCTGCCCGGGCGGTGTCGGCGAGGTCCAGGTGCTCCATGGTGGGCGGGGTGTGTTCGAGGGCGGAGAGCCGCAGCAGTGCGTCGGTGATGTCGATGCCGCGCTGGTTGGTCTCGCGGAGCCGGGAGACGAGTTGGCGGTAGTCCTGGCCGTCGGGGTCGGCGACGGCCACGTCGAGCATGGTGCGGCTGACGGCGAGCGGCGTGCGCAGTTCGTGCGAGGCGTTGGCGGCGAAGCGCTGCTGGGCTTCGAAGGACCGCTGGAGGCGGCCGAGCATGTCGTCGAAGGTGTCGGAGAGCTCGGTGAACTCGTCGCGCGGACCGGTGAGCCCGATGCGGTGGTCCAGAGAGCCGTGGGCGGCCCGGCGGGCTGCCCGGGTGATGTCTTGAAGGGGGCGCAGGACGCGGCCCGCGATGAGCCAGCCGGCGCCGAGCCCGACCAGCGCCAGCAGCAGCAGGGCGACGCCGGACGCCTTGGCCAGGGCCCGGAGGATGTCCGGGCGGGTGGCGATGGCAGCTGCCTGCGGGTTCACGTCCGCCAGCGGGTAGGAGGGCACGAAGCGCATGGCCAGGTAGACCACGATCAGGCTGAGCGCCCCGGCGACGGTGACGAACAGGGCGTACGTGAGGGTGAGCTTCATCCGGGCGGTCAGCCGCCGCGGCCGGCCGGACGGCGCCGGGCCCTCGGAACGGCCCTGGGGCCGGCCTCCGGACCGGTCCTCGAAGAGGCCTTCGGCCGAAGCGGCGCCGGTGTGCTGCCGGGGTGCGGGCCGCCGGTTCACCGGTCGCCCCCGGCCGGCTCGCCGAGGCGGTAGCCGACGCCGGGCACGGTGTGGATGGCCGACGGTTCACCGAGCCGTTTGCGGAGCGTGGACATGGTGATGCGGACCGCGTTGGTGAACGGGTCGGCGTTCTCGTCCCAGGCCCGCTCCAGCAGCGTCTCCGCGCTGACGACACCGCCGCGCGCGGTCATCAGGACCTCCAGCACGGCGAACTGCTTCCTGGTGAGCGCCACGTACCGCCCGTCGCGGAAGACCTCCCGCCGGAACGGGTCCAGCCGGATTCCGGCGCACTCGATGACCGGAGGAGTGCTGTCCTTGGGGCGGCGGGCCAGCGAGCGCAGCCGTACGACCAGCTCCTTCAGGTCGAAGGGCTTCGTCAGATAGTCGTCGGCGCCGATCTCGAAGCCGGTGACCTTCTCGTCCAGGAGGCCCGCCGCGGTCAGCATGAGCACCCGGCAGCCGAGCCGCCGCTCGACGATCGCCCGGCACACGTCGTCGCCGTGCGTGCCGGGAATGTCACGGTCGAGCACGACGATGTCGTACTCGTTCACATCGAGGCGCTCCAGGGCGGTGTCGCCGTCCCCGGCGATGTCGGAGGCGATGGCTTCGAGCCTCAGACCCGCCTGCACCGCCTCGGCGAGATACAGCTCGTCCTCGACAATCAGCACCCGCATACGGCCTCTCCTGCTCTGTGCCTCGCCCGGCAGGTCGCCGGTCCGTCCGGCCGCCCCTGTCCGGGCTGTCCGGGATGACCGTCCCCATTTGAGCGGTCCGGGCATATCGAAAACGTATCGGAAAATCGAAACGGTCCGGCAACACGGCCCACCGTTCACTCAAGGCATCGGTCCGCGGCACCCGCCGCGCTGTACGAGATGCCCGGAGGACACCATGCACGACAACCCCGCCAAGAGCCGCTCCGCCACGGCCGCGCGCCGCCTGCCCGGCCGGACAGCGGCAGGAGTGGGCGCGGTCCTGGTGGTGGCGCTGGCGGCGGCATGGGGCCTGACGACCCGGAGCGAACCGGCCGCGCACGCCGAAGCGACGCCGGACCGGGCACCCGGCGGCGGTGCGGCGACCGCCGAGGTCACCCCGGAGGGCGCCGACGGGGACGCCGACGGGGGCGCCGACGAGGGCGCCGACGAGGGCGGCGCCCCGGACGGCCGTCAGCTCACCCCCTTCGACACCCGGTACCCGGCCATCGCCCGGCTGGACGAGCGACTGCTGAAGGCCGTGCAGCAGGCGGCCCGGGACGCCCGCGACGACGGCATCGAATTCCGGGTCACCTCGGGATGGCGCAGCAAGGAACACCAGCAGCGCCTGCTGGACGAGGGCATCGAGAAGTACGGGAGCGCCGAGAAGGCGAGGCAGTTCGTGAACACCCCGCAGAAGTCGACGCACGTCTCCGGGAAGGCGGTCGACATCGGGCCCACCGATGCCGACGACTGGCTCATCCGCAACGGCGCCGACTACGGCCTGTGCCAGGTCTACAACAACGAGATGTGGCACTTCGAGCTCTTGACCCGCCCCGGTGGCACCTGCCCGACGCCCCTCAGCAACGCGGCCGGCTGACCGGCACCGTGCTCAGCCCCCGAGAGTCCGAGCCCTCTTCCGAAGGACATGTCATGGCCGATCCGCGCGAGGACCCCTATCCGGATGTGTACATCGGAGGCGGATTCTCCGACCCCACCTCCTCACCCCCCGATCCTTCGCCTTCGGATCCGTCGCTGTCCGATCCTGTCTCCTCCGATCCGTCTCCTGGTTGTCCGGCTCCGTCCGGTTCCGTTTCTGCGGTGGGAGATCCGGCCCCGGGCGGACAGCCGCCCGGCCGGTTCGGCCCGCCCGGCCGGTTCGGCCCGATCGGCGGGTTCGGCCCGATCGACGGGTTCGGACTGCTCGGCCTGGGGAGTGGCCGGGGCCGGATCCTGAGCGCGGTCGCCGTGCTGACCGGGCTGGTGATGGTCTGTCACTCGCTCGTGCCCAACTCGCCGGGCAATCTCGGCAGCCTCCTCGAAACCGTGCTGCCCTGGACCGGCCTGGCCGTTCCGGTGCTGCTCCTGGCCGCACTGTCGCGCAGGTCGGTGCCGGCCGTCGTCGCCACCCTGCTGCTCGGCGCCGTGTGGTCCGCCATGTTCGCGTCCCTGTACTTCGGCGGACGGAGCGACACCGAGCCGAACCTGACCGTGGTCACCCACAACGTCAACGCCGCCAACTCCGACCCCGCCGCCACCGCCCGAACGCTGCTGGCCGCCGACCCCGACCTGGTGGCCCTGGAAGAAGTGACCGACGAAGCCCTGCCCGCCTACCGGAAGGTGCTGGACCGCCGGCTCAGCCACCGTGTGCACATCGGGACCGTCGCCCTGTGGAGCCGCTACCCCATCACCGAATCCCGGCGCGTCACCATCGATCCCGGCTGGAGCCGCTCGCTGCGCGCCCAGGTCCGGGGGCCGAACGGTCCCCTCGCCGTGTACGTGGTCCATCTGCCCTCGGTCCGGGTCGGCGCGTCCGGCTTCGCCGTCGCGCGCCGCGACGAGACGCTCGCCGCTCTCGACCGGGCGGTCGACCGGGAGCGGCTGAAGAAGGTCCTCCTGCTGGGCGACCTCAACGGAGCCACCACCGACCGCGCCCTCGCGCCACTGACGTCCCGGCTGACGCCGGTCGAGGACGAGGCCGGGACGGGCTTCGGATTCAGCTGGCCCGCGGCCTTCCCGATCACCCGGATCGACCACATCCTCACCCGGGGCGTCACCCCCACCGATGCCTGGACCCTCCCCGCCACCGCCAGCGACCACCGGCCGATCGCCGCCGCCCTCAGGGCATAGGCCGACCGGCACAGTCCACCGCAGTCCGACGCCGCAGGGCGCTCCGGCCGACCCCGGACGGGCGGTTCGCGGTCTCGGGCGAGGACGAGGACGAAGACAAAGAACGAGGACGAAGACGAAGAACGAGGACGACGGACGCATCCGGATCCGGGAGACGTCGACGGGTCGTCGCGTACGGATCCTGGGCGGTCGCACCGAGGACGCCCGGGGCATCGCGCCGACCCCGGACGACCGGTTCCTCCTGTCGGGGAGCTCGGACGGCACCCTGCGCCCGTGGCGGCTCGTCCGGGGGCTCCGACCGCTGAGCGGCGGTCACCGGAACCGATTCGCAGGCCTGCGCGGCTCGGGGAGGCGTGCGGGTCCGAAGGCGTACGCCCCCGGTGCGGCCCGGACCCGATCCGTACTCGGGAGGGAGCGCGGGATCGGGTCCGGGCCGGAATCGGACTGTGTCCTATGCGCGGCCCTGGGGCTGCTGCCCCGTGTCCGGCCTCGGGTCCACGGCGTCCTGCCGGCCGACGGTCTCACCGCGGATGACCCGGGGCGCCCCCGTCGTGCCCTCGTCGTCCTTCGTCTCCTTCATCGCCTTCGCCTCGGCCTTGAGGATGCGGGCCGACTTCCCGGCGGAACGGGCCAGATCGGGGAGCCGCTTGGCGCCCAGGAGAACTATCACCACGATCAGAACGACCGCGATCTCGCTGATCCCGAACATCAGTCGTCACCACCCTCGTCATCGCCGTCGTCGTCGCCCTCGAAGAAGTCCCCTGCCTCGTCCACGACTTCGGCGGCGACCATGCCCCCGACGACGCCGACCGCGAGCCCGGCCGCGCCCACCGCGACCGCTGTGCCCAGGCCCGGTCCGGAGCGGTGACCGTCACCGTGATGCCGGTCGTCGTGGTGCCCGTGGCCGGGTTCGTGGCCGTGGTGCCCGGCGTACGGATCGCCGTGCCCGTACGAGGAGCCCGTCGCGTAGGCCGACCGGTGCTCGATCAGCTGCTGGAGCCAGCTTTCGACGAGCGCCCGCCAGTCCTGGTGGTGGATTCCGTCGTGCGCGACCGTGAACCGGGTGAGTGCGTCGTGCCCGTCGGAGAACAGCCCGCCGCGCCTGTCCGCCTCCAGGACCACCTCCATGCCGCCCGCGGTGGCGAGGAAGGTCACCTCGATCTCGTTGACCGCGTGCGCGTACTGTGGCGGCGGGGTCAGCTCGATCTCCTGGTAGAAGGGGAGTTGCTGACCGGTCCCGCCGATGCGGCCGTACTCCAGGTCCGCGGACCGGAAACCGAAGCCGAGCTGTCCGAACGCTTCGAGGATCGCCTCCTGCACCGGCAGCGGGCTCACCAGGAGCCGGTCGAGATCCCCCTTGTCCTTGGCCCCGGCGACCGACAACTCCGTGTGCACGCCGAGCACGATGCCCAGGCTCTGCCCGTACAACTCGGTGATCGGCGTCTCCCACGGCAGCGTGACCGTGAACGGCACGCTGAGCTGCTCGCCCTCGGCCAGCCGGAAGCCGCCGCCGACGGTGAAGCGCTCGAAGGCCACGACGCGCTCCTCCTCGCCGTCCTCGTGCTCGGCCTCCACCTGCGCGACGAGTTCCAGCGCGATGTGGTCGATGTCGAAGTCGGCGCTGCCGCCCTTGAGATGGACCTGGCCGGACAGCGGCCCGCCGGGAGCGGCTGCCCCGGTGGTGAGGACGGTGTCGACGGTTGGGCCGCCCACACCGAGCGAGCCGAGCAGTCGTTTGAACACCATGGCGGCGTCCACTCCCTTACGTGCGTACGAGGGGTACGGGGGAGCGCGGGAACGCCGAGGGGGCTCCCGTGCTCTACAGACGTGTAGAGCATAGGGCCGGTCGCGGGGCTTCCGGAGCCATGGAGGGCCGGTGGGCGGGAAAGTCCGAAAAGGATCGCCCAGACGGTCCGGGCAGCCGCTTGACGAGCGCGTTTTACCGTGCTTTTACCCTGGTCGAGCTGGTGCCCACGATGGTGATCGGAAACGGTCCGGGGGGGGGGGGGGGGGGGGGGGGGGGGGGGGGGGGGGGGGGGGGGGGGGGGGGGGGGGGGGGGGGGGGGGGGGGGGGGGGGGGGGGGGGG
>NZ_JBCEWQ010000221.1:0-10599 GCF_038448545.1 Streptomyces sp. CLV115 | reverse complement strand
CGCCCCGGCCCTGCCCGGCGGGGTGCCCGCCGTGCCCCCGCCGATGGGTCCGCCGGCCCCGCTGCCGGTACCCGCGGGGCGTCCCGTCACTTCCGTGCGGCCCTCCTCCCCCGACGCCAACCGGCGCACACTGCTCATCGGACTCGCCGCCGGGGCCGCCGGCCTGGTCGTCGGTGGCGGCGGTGTGCTGGCACTGGGCGGCGGTGACGACGGGAGTACGGACGATCCCAAGTTCGCGCCGGGCCACAGCGGTCCCACCGTCGCCGGACTGCCGCCGCAGCCCCATTGGGTGTACACGCTCCCGGCGGCGGAAGAGGCCCCGCCCACCGCGGCCGTCTGGAACGACCGGCTGCTGGTGCTGACCGGCAAGAGCGGCGCGACCGCCGTGGACCTGCGCACCGGACGCCGGGCCTGGGACAACGCGGACGCCGCCGAGGGGAGCACCGCCCTCCCCGCCGGCAAGAACCTCTGCTTCGTCGCCACCCCCTCCGGGTTCCTCTGGCTGTCACCGAAGGACGGAAAGACCGCGCATCGGGTGGAGCACGGGGACCTCTCCGACGGAACACCGAAGCTCTCCGCGCCGGAGATCGTCGGCTCGTCCGGTCCGGTGGTCTGGTTCACCGGCTCCGAGAAGGTCACCGTCAAGGCCCCGCCGCCGAAGAAGGGCAAGAAGCGCGGCAAGGACAAGCAGGTCGTCAGGGCCTATCTCTTCGCGTACGACATCGTGCGGCGCAAGCAGCTGTGGCGGGCCCCGGTGCCCGCCGGACGCGACGGCACCCCCGTCCACCGGCTGATCGCGCTCGGCGAGGACAACCTGGTGGTACGTCAGAGCCCGGCCACCCTCGCCCCCGGCGACGTCCGGGCGGCCAAGGGCAAGGCGGTCTTCCGGAGCTTCGACCGCAGGACCGGCAAGGCCCTGTGGACCAAGCAGTTCGGCACGGTCGCCCCGGACGCGGCGGCCACGGGCGACGACCGGGGCCTGCTGTACGCGGCGGTGGGCGACGGCCTCCAGGCGTTCGAGACCCCGGCCGGCAAGCCGAAGTGGACGCTGAACGGCACCGGCGGCACTCCGTACGGCACCCCCGTCGCCACCGGAGCCGTACTCCACACCACCAACCGCAACCAGGAGGTGGGCGCGGTCGAGCTGGAGACCGGCCGTCTGCGCTGGCGCCGCTCGACAGAGGCGGCGATCGGCACCGCCGCCCCCGCCGTCACGCTCAGCACGACCGGCGACACCCTGCTGGCCGCGGACGGCTCCCAGGTCACCGCGTTCGCCGCCGAGGACGGCCGGCGACTGTGGAAGTTCCAGGACATCGGCACCCAGGACCCGAAGGGCCCCACGGTCACCGCTCCGTACCGTGTCCTGACGACCGGCCGGACCGCCGTCGTACAACGCGGCCGGATCTTCTACGCGTTCCCGGTCGCCTGACCGAAGAGCGCGTCGATCCAGGCGCCCCCGGGCGGCGGCACGAAGAAGTACCCGCCGCCGGTGGTGAGGACGTACTTGGCCATGGCCTCCCCCTCCAGGCGCTTCTGCACAGCCTCGAACCCGTTGGCCAGGTCCCGCTGGAAGCAGGAGAAGATCAGCCCGCTGTCGCCGTCGCCCCGGTCGTAGTTGTAGCTGCGGCGCACCAGGGGCGGCGGGTTGCGCCGATCGGGGGCGGCGAGCCGCACATGCGAATCCAGCGGTGTGACCCTGCCGTTGGGGTCCGCCGCGAAGCCGGGCTGCTCGTCGGCCGGAGTTCCGTCGAGCCATCGGCCGTCCCGCCGCCGCCCGATGATGCGCTCCTGCTCGCGCACGGAGTCCTTGTCCCACAACTCGGTCGCGAACCGCACGATCCGCACCACTTGATAGCTGCCGCCCACGGCCCAGTCCGGCTCGCCCTGCCCACTGCGCACCACGGCCCGATCGGCCACCTCGCGCTCGGTGCCCGGATTCCCGAACCCTTCGGTGAAATGAAACGGATTACGGGAAAGCCCCTTGCCGTCCTCGACCCGATTCACATCCCGGAACCCGTCGACCTGCCACCGCACCCGCCACCCGGCGGCCTGCCTCACCACTCGCTCGGCAGCCTCCTGCACAGCCCTTCTGCCGCCCCCGGTCACCTGCACGAGCACGTCCCCGTGCGGCTGAGCAGGGTCGAGCAGATCCCCAGCAGAGGACGGCATCGCCCTCAGTCCGCGAGGACGTTGCGCCCGACCCACAGGACGTCGACCTCGCCGTGATCAAAGAACTCCTCGGCCACGCCCACATCGGCGTCACCGCCGGCGTCTACGCCCACGTCAGACTCCGCCTCCAGCGCAACGCCACCGATCTCCTCGGTCGCACGCTCGACTGCCCCACCGGTACAAACTTCGGTACCGACCTACCGCCTTGCGCACCGGCCGTCCGCTGACGTTGCCGTCACCGTTGCCGGCAAACAGAGAAACCGCCGCTGGCGTTTGGCCAGCGGCGGTTCCCCGTATGCTCGGAAGCCTTTCCCCAGCCGAGTGGAATAGGCGCTTATTCGAGATTCGCTCTACCCTTACAGGTCACCCTGGATTTTCAGCCAGGAACGAATCTCACCTTCAATCTCTTTGTCTTTGATGTGCGAAGAGACCCACGGGAGAGCCGACAGGATCAGCTCAACATCTTGCAGCCCCGAAAATGCCACATCACCCGCCAGAGTCACTTCACCACCAACAGGCGCATAGAATCCCTCGCCTGCGTTAAGGTGCTCGACCCTCCGAGTCTCCGATTCTGCGATCGCGCGTTCACGCGTGAGAGGAATCTGCTGCAGCGCCCACCCTGCAGAACCGTCCGGTGTAAGGATTTGCGGAAGGCCGGCAACCGGAGGATCGAATCGCAGGGCAAGCGCGGCGATTCTGAGCATCCAGTAGGCGCCGATCGCAGCCCTGACGCCCCCAAGCCTGACAGCCAGCAGGACGGCCTCTGCAGCAAGGGTGAGGTCCTCTGTGCGTCGCTCCGGGATCATCTCTCGGAAGGGAGAGGCGCTGACCTCCAAGGACTCGAAGACCGACAGCCACCACTGCGGCGAAGCACCGTCAGGGAAGCGGCGGGACACCCAGTCGGCAAGCTGCCCTTCAGGGACGTCCCGCATTTCGCGAAGATCTGAATCTACCCTCATTTACGGCGCCCTCCCGCCAAAATCTCGAATAACTGCGAGCGGAATCCTGAGGCCAGCTTGTCCAAAGGCATCCACCCCTTGGTCGATGAACGAAGCGGCACACTGGGCGCAGGGTGGCGTGTAGTGACCCGTGCAGTTATCGAACGATGTGACTCTGCCGCCACTTCCGATTGTGATCTGCCCAGCACCGACAACCGGGGATCCGCGAGAACACCCACACCCGCTATGCCGCCTGCGTCCACCTTCACCTCATCCCCGGCCTCGGCACCAAGAAGATCGCGCGACTCACCGCCAAGGACATCCGCATCGCGACCGAAGCCCGCGCCGACCGGCTCCACGCGCTGTACGAACTCGCCCTCCGCACCGGCCTCCGTAAAGGCGAACTCCTCGCCCTCCACTGGGAAGACCTCGACCTCACCGCCGGAACGGCCGGCATCCGGCGCTCGCTCCAGCGCACCCGCACCGGCGGCCTCACCCACCTGCCCACCACGACCCGGGCGTCCGAACGCCGTATCGCCCTCCCCACCGAATGCCTCCGCTTCCTCAAGGAGCACAAGCAGCAGGCAACGGAGCGAGAGACGGCAGGGTCAGTCCGGAACGACATCGGCCTCGTCTTCACCACGCCCACAGGACGGCCTCTCGACCCTGCCAACCTCACCCACCGCTTCCGCAGCTTCCTCAACCGGGCCGGACTCCGCCGCATCCGCTTCCACGACCTCCGCCACTCAACCGCCACCCTGCTCCTGGAACAAGGCGTCGACCTCGCCGTGATCAAAGAACTCCTCGGCCACGCCCACATCGGCGTCACCGCCGGCATCTACGCCCACGTCAGACTCCGCCTCCAGCGCAACGCCATCGACACCCTGGGCACCACCCTCAGCCTGGCCAACGACGAACCTGACGACCCATCCGACGCAGCAGCCGTCCGCTGACGTTGCCGTCAGCGTTGCCGTCAAACGTCCAGAGAGCCCTGCCGGACTGCGTCCGGCAGGGCTCTCTGTTTTGACATCTTCCGCAGCACTTCCCCTTCACTGCCTGGCACTTACTTACAGACTCGAAGCAGTGAAGCGACTTATGGAATCCCGAGAATGTTGGATACCGCTTCGTGCACCTGAGTCGCAATGCGAGTTAGCTGCTTAAGCTCACCCTCGCTCTTGGCGGCTCGCTCCAGTTGCCACTCGATGAACATGGGGGCGAACCAGATGAGTTGTACGAGCCTCGCATCCACAGTCTCACCGATCGGAGGAATCCGAGAAAGTAGCGCTACGTACGCTTCACCAGCATCGAGATCAAATTCCCCAGACCGAAGCTTTCCGAGAAATCCAGACTCGTCATCCCATGCTTCGTCTAGAAGTTTCAGCAGGTCATCCATGTTCACCCTAAAGGCCAGTGTCCGACGATCGCTTCCGCCGGGATATTTTGCCAGACCAAAACTTCTGAGTCCTTCCTGGCGTAGGCGCCATGCCTCCTGCTCGACGGGAACGGACCAGAAGAGATATCCACGTAACTATGCGGAATGCGCCTCAGGTCAATCGCAACCACCCCATGACCTTTGCTGCACTTATCGAATGCAATGCTGGGGTTATTGGTTGTCGAGATACATTCCCGTCTTGTCGTAGCCGGTGGTGCGGGTGATGCCGCCGGGCATCGTGGCGGTCTTCTCCCGGCCCACCGCGTCCAGCTCGAACCCGATCTCCTGGGTGCCCGACGTGATGGAGGTGAGGATGCCGGCCGTATCGAAGCCGTAGCCGGTCGTCCGGCCGCCCGCGGTCATCGTCCTGCGGCGGTCGGCCCCGTCGTAGTCGTAGCCGACCGTGCCGTTGGGGCCGGTCACCGTCTTGGGGCGGTCGTAGGTGTCGTAGGTGAAGGACTGGTTGCCGGCCTGGCTGTCGGTGATCTGCTTGAGCAGGTCGTGGCCGTCGTAGTCGTAACCGACACTGGATTCGGCCTGGCCGGCGATGTCGACGCCGTACTGGGCGGTCTTGGCCCGGCCCAGGAGGTCGTAGGTGGCGGTCGCAATCTTCCCGGAACGGCTGGTCGCCTTCTTGAGCAGTCCGGCCGCGTCGTACTCGAACTTGGCCTGGGCACCCACGGCGTCGGTTGCCGTCTCGGGGCGGTCCGCGTCGTCGTACTTCCAACTGACCGTGTTGTTGCGGGCGTCGGTGAGGGTGGTGAGGTTGCCGTTGTCGTCGTAGTCGAAGCCCGTCGACCGGCCGAGGGGGTCGGTGACCTTGCGGGGCTGGTTCAGCTTGTCGTAGACGACGGTGGTGAGCGACCCGGCGGTGTCGTTGAGTGCGGACACCTTTCCTGCGGAATCGGTGAACTGGCGCGACACCCTGCCTTCGGCGTCCTTGACGGAGACCAGGTCACCGTTGCGGTAGGTGAACTCCGTCACCGCGTCGGCGTTGTCCGTGACGGACTTGATCTGCCCGTCCGGCGCGTAGGTGAGGGTGGTCCTGCGGTCCTCCGGGTCGGCGACCGTCTGCAGGTTCCCCCGGGCGTCGTAGCCGAAGACGGTCTCGTTGCCCAGCGGGTCGCTCGCCCTGCCGGGCTGGTCGAAGGGGCCGTCGAAGGTCGCCGTGCCCGAGGCACGGGCGTTGGCGGTACCGGCCTGCTCCACGGAGCGGGTCACATGACCGTTGGCGTCGTAGGTCAGCTCGCCGGCGAACCTCGAACGCTCCAGCGGCGGCCGCACCCGGCTCACGGACGGGCCCACCCGGAGCACACCCACGACCGTCCGGGCGAACCCACCCGCCGCCACCCCACTCGGTTCTTGCATCTTTGGACCATGAGTGGCCGTATTGATCCGTTGTGCTCACATATGGGGTAGTCCCATGATCGCCCCGCCATCGGAGGTGATGTCGTGTCGGGCGGTGTCCTTCGTACGGTCTGTACGGCGGCTCTGGTCGCAGTCGTCGCGGCCTCGCCTGCGGCTGCCGCGCCGGTGGCCCCGGACCCCGCCGGGGGCGGCGCGGCGAAGGCGCCAGCCGGGCCCGCGGGGGCTAACCGGAGTGTCGCTCGGCTCCTGTCCGAGCTGCGGCAGTTGTACCAGCAGGCCGAGGAGGCCACCGAGACGTACAACGGGACCGCCGCGGAGCTGAAGAAGCGTACGGCGCAGGCGAAGAAGCTGGATGCCGAGCTCGTCGCCGCCCGGACCGCGCTGACCGGCAGCCGCGACGAGGCCGGGCGGCTGGCCCGGGAGCAGTACCAGGGGCGGTCCGACTTCTCCGCGTATCTGCGGCTGCTGCTGGCCCGGGATCCCGAACACCTGCTGGACCAGGGACATGTGATCCGGCGTGCGGCGGCCGGGCGGGCGGCGACGGTGAAGCGGCTCACCGGCGCCGAGAAACGTGCCGACGAGCTGGCCACCGAGTCCCGCAAGGTGCTCGACCGGCAGCAGGTGCTGGCCGCGAAGCAGAAGAAGCAGCGGGACACGGTCCGGGCGCGGCTGAAGGCCGTCGAGTCGATGCTGGCCAAGCTCTCCGCCCCACAGCTCACCGAGCTGTCCCGGCTCGAACAGCGGAACGTGGAGAAGGCGCAGGGCGCCCTGGCCGCCTCGGGGGCACTGTCCTCGACGAGGGCGCCGTCGGCGGCGGGCGGGGAGGCGGTGCGGTACGCGATCGGGCAGGTCGGCAAGCCGTACGTGTGGGGCGCGGAGGGCCCGGACTCGTTCGACTGTTCGGGGCTCACCTCGCAGGCCTGGGCGAAGGCGGGCCGGGCCATTCCGCGGACGTCGCAGGAGCAGTGGCGGCAGCTGCGGAAGGTGCCGGTGAACGGGCTGCGCCCGGGTGACCTGGTGGTCTACTTCCCGAAGGCCACCCATGTGGCGATGTACATCGGCAACGGCCTGGTGGTGCAGGCGCCCCGGCCGGGCTCACGGGTGAAGGTCTCGCCGGTGGCGTCGAATCCGCTGCTCGGCGCCGTTCGGCCGGACCCGCTGAGCGGGGCGCTGTCCGCGTACAAGCCACCGCGGCTCCCGCAGGGGGCGTCCTCGGGCCCGGACACGGGATACGGCTCGTCGTCGGCCCCCGGGCGGTGACCCGCGCTCCCGGGAACACCGGCAGGGCCGGGTCCGGTCGGTCGCCCGACGGAGCCCGGCCCTGCCGCGGTGATCAGGCGGCCGGTGCCGCCCCGGACACCTCGGCGAGGTACGCGTTGGTCTTCTCGGGGTCGAAGAAGAAGTTGTCGAAGTCCGCCGGGTCGTTGAACCCGTTGGCGAAGCGGTCGGCGACCGGCTGGAGCTGACCGGCGGCGCCGATCAGGTTCAGCACGTGCTCCGGCGGTACGCCGAGCATCGCGTTGGTCCACTTCACGACGTGCTGCGCGGTGTCCCAGTAACGGTCGAACGTGGCCTGCATCCACTCCGCGTCGAACTCCCGGTCGCCGTGCTCGACGATCGAGTCCAGGTACGCGTTGGCGCACTTGGAGGCCGAGTTGGAGCCCTGGCCGGTGATCGGGTCGTTGGCGACGACGACGTCCGCGACGCCGAGCACCAGGCCGCCGCCGGGCAGCCGGCCGATCGGCTTGCGGACGGTCGGGGCGTAGCGGCCCGCCAGGGTGCCATTGGCGTCGGTCAGTTCGACCTTGGTCGCGCGGGCGTACTCCCACGGCGTGAACCGCTCCATGAGCTCCAGCGTCTTCGCCAGGTGCTCGGAGGGGTCCTTGATGCCCCGGAACACGTCGACCGGGCCGCCCGGGACGCCCTCCCAGAACAGGATGTCGGCGCGGCCGGACGTGGTCAGGGTCGGCATCACGAAGAGCTCGCCGACACCGGGGACCAGGTTGCAGCGGACCGCGTCGAAGTCGGGGTGCTCCGGGCGCGGGCCCATGCCGTGGACGTATGCGACGGCCAGGGCGCGCTGCGGGGCGTCGAACGGCGAACGCGAGGCGTCCCGGCCGAACATGGAGACCAGCTCGCCCTTGCCCGCGGAGACCATCACCAGGTCGTAGGTGCGGGAGAAGTAGTCCAGGTCGGAGACGGCCGCGCCGTGGATGACGAGCTGTCCGCCGCGCTGGGCGAAGGTCTCCATCCAGCCGGCCATCTTCACGCGCTGGTCGACGGACTGGGCGAAACCGTTCAGCTTGCCGACCCAGTCGACGGCGCGCGAGGAGTCCGGGGCCGCGACGGAGACGCCGAGGCCCTCGATGTGCGGGGCCTGGGACTCCCAGAAGTTGAGCTGGTAGTCACGCTCGTGCTGGAGCGCGGTGTGGAACATGCACTGCGTGGACATGACCCGGCCGGTGCGGATCTCGTCGGCGGTGCGGTTGGACATCAGGGTGACTTCGTACCCTCTGGACTGCAGTCCGAGAGCGAGCTGGAGCCCGGACTGGCCGGCTCCGACTATGAGTATCTTCCGCATCGCGGTTCTCCGTTACGTATGGCGTTCGAGCTATGCCGGGGTGGCGTCGAGGGCGAGGCCGACCAGGGCCAGCAGCGACTCGACGACGGTGATCCTGTTACGCGCGTCCATGATCACAACAGGCACGTTCGGCGGGACGGTCAGGGCCTCCCGGACGTCCTCGACCTCGAACCCGGGCGTTCCCTCGAAGTGGTTGACGGCCACGATGTACGGCAGCCCGCAGCTCTCGAAGTAGTCGAGGGCGGGGAAGCAGTCGGCGAGCCGGCGGGTGTCGGCCATCACCACGGCGCCGATCGCGCCGCGCACCAGGTCGTCCCACATGAACCAGAAGCGCTGCTGGCCCGGTGTGCCGAACACGTACAGCACCAGGTCGTCGTCGAGCGTGAGCCGGCCGAAGTCCATGGCGACCGTCGTGGTGACCTTGTCGGGCGTCGCGGAGAGATCGTCGGTCTCCTCGCTGGCCTCGGTCATCATCGCTTCGGTCTGCAGCGGGGTGATCTCGGAGACCGACCCGACGAAGGTCGTCTTGCCCACGCCGAAGCCGCCCGCGACCACGATCTTCGTGGCGATCGGGGCCCTGGTGTGGTCGAGCTGCCAGGCCTGGAGCGATTCCTCGGCCTGATCCCTGGCGCCCGGCTGACGCGGGGCGAAGAGCGGCGACTCAGAGACGGCGGAGTCCATTGAGCACCCTTTCGAGCAGTGCGCGGTCGGGCTGGCCGGTGCCGTGACCGGTCCCGTACACGCGGATCTTTCCTTGGTCGGCCAAGTCGCTGAGCAGCACCCGGACCACGCCGAGCGGCATCTTCAACAGGGCCGAGATCTCCGCGACGGTACGCATCCGGCGGCAGATTTCGACGATGGCCTGGAGCTCCGGCATGACGCGGCCGGCCAGGTTGCCGTTGGTCAGCTCGCGGCGCTCCTCGGGCGCTTCGAGCGCGGCGACGAACGTCTCGACGAGCAGGACGTGGCCGAAGCGGGTGCGTCCGCCGGTGAGGGAGTACGGGCGGACCCGTGCGGGCCTTCGTTCGGCCCCGCGGACGGGGAGCCTGCGGGCGGTTTCAGCAGCGGGCTTCACTGGGTGCTCTCCATCGATTTGCGCAGTTCACTGCGGAGTTCGGGGGTGAGTACGTGTCCGGCCCGGCCGACGAAGAGCGCCATGTGGTAGGCGATGACGCTCATGTCGCAGTCCGGGGTGGCATGCACTCCGAGGAGTGAGCCGTCGCTGATCGACATGACGAAGACACTGCCTTCGTCCATGGCGACCATCGTCTGCTTGACGCCGCCGCCGTCCATCAGCTTGGCGGCGCCGATGGTGAGGCTGCCGATGCCGGAGACGATGGTGGCCAGGTCGGCGCTGGAGCCTCGGGGGCCGCCCTGGCCGCCGCCGGTCGGGGCGTTCAGGTGACCGGGGTCGGAGGAGAGCAGCATCAGTCCGTCCGACGAGACGACGGTGACCGAGTGGACCCCTGGCACCTCCTCCACGAGATTGCTCAGCAACCAGTGAAGGTTACGGGCCTCGGTACTCAGTCCGAATGTGCTGGGCGCAGTCAACTGCGTGCCTCCTCGACTGTGTCCCCCGTCTCGTCGGTCCGATCGGTCCGGCCGCCATCGAGGCCGGCCGCCCCACTGTGTTCGGTCTGTGCGGCGGCTCCCGGGAGTGCCCGGGTGGCCGTGGTCTCCGCGATCTCCGCCTCGACGTCCCGGCGGCCGTCCTTCGCGCCCTGGTGGAAGCCGCCGAGCCGGCGGCGCAGCGCCTCCTTGTCCAGGCTGCCCCTGCGCTCGGCGGTGGGTGCAGCGGCGGGCTTGGTGACCTTGGGGGTGCGCTTGGGCAGCCCCTTGTCGGTGATGCGTTCGGCGGGCTGCTCGGGCTGCCGGGGGCCGGGCAGGGCGTCGGCCGCCGGCGTGGCGGCCGGCGCGGCGGGGTGCGGCTCCGGGACCTCGTCCGCGGCGCGCTCATGGCGGTCGGGGCCGATGGCGTACGGGTCGGGCGCATCGGTCCCGGGGGCGTCCGCGAACTCCGGCACCACGGGGAGCCGGACCTGCATCGTGACCTCGGACTCGGCCTCTGCCGGGGCCTGCGTCCCGGCGGGGGCCTGCGCCCGGACCGGAGC
>NZ_JBCEWQ010000220.1:0-10620 GCF_038448545.1 Streptomyces sp. CLV115 | reverse complement strand
CCCCTGCCCCGGGGCCGCGCCCCCGCTCGGCCGACTGCTCAGCCCGTCATCTTCGCCTGGAACTCGTCGAGGATCTTGTCCGCGGCGGTGTAGCCGATGCCGGCGATCCACAGCCGGTCGTCGACCTTGAAGACCTTGCCGTCCTTGGACGCCTTCAGGCCCTTCCACAGGCCGCTGTTCATCGTCTTGGTCGTGCCCGCCTTCGCCGGGTCGCCGTACGTCGACGTGAAGACCACGTCCGCGTCCGCGAGGTCGATCTTCTCGGGCGACACGTCGTACGAGAAGCCGTCCTTGGCCTTGTCGGTGATCGCGGGGCGGCCCATGCCCAGGTCGGCGAGGATCGAGCCGATGTAGTTCTGCTTGCCGTAGATGCGGATGTCGGCACCCTCGACGAAGCGGACGAAGTTGACCTCGGTGGCGGCGGCCTTCTCCTTGCCGCCGATCGCCTCGGTCACCTTCGCGACACGGGCGTCGTAGTCGGCGACGACCTTCTTCGCCTCGGCCTGCTTGCCGAGCGCCTCCGCGTGCAGCTGGAAGTTCTCCTTCCAGGCCGATCCGGTGGACTCCGTCATCACGGTGGGGGCGATCGCGCGGAGCTGCTCGTAACGGTCCCCGTCCCGCACCTTGCTGGTGAGGATCAGGTCCGGCTTCAGCGAGGCGACGGTCTCCAGGTTGGGGTTGGCGATCTCGCCGACCTGCTTGATGCTCTTCGTCCGGCTCGCCGGCAGGTACGAGGGGAAGCTGTCCTCCGACGCCGAGTGCGTCCCGCCGACCGGCTGCACCCCGAGGGTCAGCGCCGAGTCCAGCTCACCGGTGTCCAGGACCACCACGCGCTTGGGGTCCACCGGGACCTCGACGTCGCCCATGGCCGTCTTGACGGTGTGGGTCTTCGCGGCGCCGGAACCGCCCTTGTCACCGGAGTCGGACGAGCCGCAGGCGGAGAGCGTGAGCGCGCCGGCCAGGGAGAGGGCGCCGAGCGCGAGGCCGCGGTGGCGGAGGGAGGTGGCCATGGGATGCCTTTCGTGGGGATCGGGGTGGTGGACTGTCACGGATGCGCCGGCGGCCGGCCGCCGGCGCGGGGGACCACGGCGCCGGGGTGGGGGGTCACGGCGCCGGGGTGGCCCGCCACGGCGCGCCCGGCACCACGAGCGGCGAACCGGTCACCGGATCCGGGACGATCACCGCCTCCAGGCCGAAGACCTCACGTACGAGATCGGCCGTGACGATGTCGTCGGGGCGGCCCTCGGCGACGATCCGGCCGGCCTTCATGGCGACCAGGTGGTCCGCGTACCGGGCGGCCTGGTTGAGGTCGTGGAGCACGGTGACGACGGTCCGGCCGCGGGTGCCGTCCGCCGCCGGGGCGGTGAGCCGGCGCACCAGGTCCAGGACCTCCACCTGGTGGGCGATGTCGAGGTACGTGGTCGGCTCGTCGAGCAGCAGCAGATCGGTCTCCTGGGCGAGCGCCATCGCGATCCAGACCCGCTGGCGCTGACCGCCGGACAGCTCGTCCACGGACCGGTCGCCGAGCGCGGTGACGTCTGTACGCTCCATCGCGTCGGTCACCGCCCGCTCGTCCTCGTCCGACCACTGCTGCCACCAGTGCTGGTGCGGCTGGCGCCCGCGGGCGACGAGGTCGCCGACGGTGATCGCCTCGGGGGCCACCGGGGTCTGCGGCAGCAGCCCGATCGACTGGGCGATCCTGCGGGTGGGGATCTTCGACAGCTCGGTGCCGTCGAGGAGGACCGCCCCGCCGCGCGGCTTGAGGAGCCGGCCGAGCGCGCGCAGGGTGGTCGACTTGCCGCAGGCGTTCGGGCCGACGATGACCGTGACCCGGCCGTCCGGGATGTCGAGGTCCAGCGAGTCGACGACGGTGCGGTCCTCGTACGCGAGTGTCAGCTCCCGTGCGGTGAGCCGGCCGGTCTCCGCGGCCTTCGCCGTGGCGGCCTTCGCGGCCGTCTCCGCGGCCGTCTCCGTGCTGCCGGACGTCGGGGTCGAACTCATGCTGTGCCTCCACTACGGCCGCGACCGCCGCCCTGACCGCGGATGATCAGCCAGATCAGATACGGGGCGCCGACCGCCGCCGTCAGTACGCCCACCGGCAGTTCGGTGGGGGAGAAGAGCCTGCGCGCCAGCAGATCCGCGAACACCACGATCACCGCGCCGAGCAGCGCCGAGGAGAGCAGCGGGATCTGCGCGGTCCGGGTCATCCGGCGGGCGATCTGCGGAGCGAGCAGCGCCACGAAGTCGACCGGACCGGCCGTGCCCGTCGCCACGGACGCGAGGACCACGCCGAGCGCGACCAGACCCAGCCGTACCCGGCCCAGCCGCACCCCGAGCGCGGTCGCGGTGTCGTCGTCCATCGATACGGTGCGCTGGGCGCGGGCCGCCCACAGCACGGCGGGCAGCAGGATCAGCAGCGTCCAGCCGATCGGCGCGGCCTCGGACCAGCCGCGGCCGTTGAGCGAGCCGGTCATCCAGATGTGCGCCTGCTGGGCGACCAGGTAGTCGCCCTTCGTCAGGAACAGCGTGGTGACCGAGCGCAGCGCGATGGCGAAGCCGATGCCGATGAGGACGAAACGGGTGGCGTGCAGCCCGCCCCGCCAGGCGAAGACGTACACGAGCGCCGCCGCGGCCACCCCGCCGATCACGGAGAGATAGGGCAGCACGGTGTACGAGGTGATGCCGAAGGTCATCGCGCCGACCGTGAGCGCGCTCGCACCCTGGCTGATGCCGATGATGTCGGGGCTGGCGAGCGGGTTGCGGGCGACGGTCTGGATCAGCGCACCGGCGATCCCGAAGGCGGCGCCGACCAGCAGCCCCACCGTCATCCGGGGCATCCGCAGCGTGCCCACGACCAGTTCGTCCGGGGAGGGCCGGCCCAGCACCACCTTCACGACCTCGCCGGGCGCGACGAAGCTCTCGCCGACGCAGAGGTACGCGACACAGACCGCGGCCAGCAGCAGGACGAGGGCGGCGGAGACCAGGGCGGCCCGCCGGTGCAGCAGGAACCGCCCGCGCGCCCCGATCCGTACGACGTGATACCCGGCCGGCCGCATCCGGGCGGCCTGCGTACCGGCGCTCATGCGGGCACCGCCTTCCGGCGTACGAGGGCGACCAGGAACGGCACGCCGATCAGCGCTGTCATCACACCCGCCGGGACCTCGCTAGGCGGGAACACGATCCGGCCGATCACATCGGACACCAGCAGCATCACGGGCCCGATGAGGGCCGCCATCGGCAGCACCCAGCGGTGGTCGGAGCCGACGACCGCACGGGCGATGTGCGGGACGGCGAGCCCGATGAACGCGATCGGCCCGGCCGCCGCGACACCGACACCGGTCAGCACCGTGGCGCCGACACCGCCGACGACCCGGACCGTCGCGACGTTCTGCCCGAGCCCCTTCGCGACGTCCTCGCCGAGTGCCAGCGCGTCGAGCCCACGGGCGACGGACAGCACCAGTACGACCCCCAGCAGCAGGAACGGCCAGATCTGCTGCGCCACATCGGCCTCGCGCCCGGCGATCGAGCCGACCTGCCAGAACCGGAACTCGTCCAGCGCGGACGCCCTGGTCGTCAGCACCGCCGAGACCACCGACACCAGCAGCGCGTTGATCGCGGCACCGCCCAGCGCGAGCTTCACCGGGGTGGCGCCGCCACGCCCGCTCGACGCGATCGCGTACACGGCGACGGAGGCGATCGCCGCCCCCGCGAAGCCGAACCACACGTACCCCGTCAGGCTGTGCACCCCGGCGAACGCGATGGCCAGCACCACACCCACCGAGGCGCCCTGGCTGATGCCGAGGATGCCGGGGTCGGCGATGGGGTTACGGGTGATGCCCTGGAGCACCGTGCCCGCGATGGCCAGCGCGGCGCCGACCATCAGCCCGATCAGGGTGCGCGGCACGCGCATGTTCCGGATGACTTCGGCGTTGTCGGAGTGCCCGCCGTGCAGCAGCACGTCGAACACTTCGGACGGGGGTATGGAACGGGCCCCCACGGCCAGGCTGAGGAGTACCGCCACGAGCAGCGCCACGACGGCCGCCGCCGTCGCGAGTGCGCGTCTGGAGCGGCGTGGTGCGGCGGCTGACATCGGACCCAATCAAAAGGCGAAGAACATCAAATGGCGAATAACAATGCAAAGGTAAGGCTTGGCTAAGTCTAAGCACCGCCGTTTCGGGCCCGAAGGCCGCACCGGGGACGGACCCGGCGCCCACCCCGACGACAATGGACCTCATGCCCTCGCACCCCCTGACGGTCGGCTTCGACCTCGACATGACGCTCATCGACTCCCGCCCCGGAATCAAGGCCGCCTACCAGGCGCTCTCCGCCGAAACCGGGACGCCGATCGACGCCGACCTCGTGGTGAGCAGGCTCGGCCCGCCGGTCGAGGAGGAGCTGCGGAACTGGTTCCCGGCCGACGCGGTGGCGGCCACCGCCGACCGATACCGGGAGATCTATCCCACACACGCCATCACCCCGAGCCCGGCGCTGCCGGGCGCGCGGGAGTCGATGGCGGCGATCCGGAAGCGCGGCGGCCGCGCCATAGTCGTCACCGCGAAGTACCACCCCAACGCGGAACTCCACCTGACCCACCTCGGCATCGACCCCGACGCGGTCGTCGGCGGCCTGTGGGCCGAGGCGAAGGGCCACGCCCTGCGCGAGCACGGCGCCCACATCTACGTCGGCGACCACACCGGCGACGTCCGCGGCGCCCGCACGGCCGGCGCCCTGTCGGTGACGGTCACCACGGGCCCGTGCGACGCGGAGGAACTCCGGGCGGCGGGCGCGGACGTCGTCCTGTCGTCGCTGACGGAGTTCCCGGCGTGGCTGGCGGAGTACGAGGAGTACAGGGGGTAGCGCCTCTCCGGCGGATCAGGTCCCGCTGCCGGCGGGGTTGCCGGGCGCGGCCCGTCGCAGGAGTTCGATGCCCAGTTCGTCGGTGCGGTCGGCCCGTCCGGTGAGGCGGTGGACCAGCACCCATCTGCCGTCCGGCACGGCCCCGGCGAAGACGGAGGCGTCGCCGGTGGCGCCGTTGTGCCAGAGCAGGGTGCCGGCTCGCTGCCAGGACAGGGCGGGCTCCCCCAGTTTCCGGTCGACGAGGAGGGCGGTCACCAGATCGGCGGTGGCCCGCGGGGTGGCCCAGAGCCCGCCGGCGGGGAGGATGGCGCCGGTCATGGTCCAGGGGCGGCGCGGGCGGCCGAACAGCCCGCGGCCGCAGAGCCGTCTGTCCGGCGGCGGAGTGCTTGTCACCTCGGTGATGTCCAGAGGGGCAAGGACGTAATGGTCCAGAAGCTCCTGGTAGGGCATACCCGCGGCGGAAGCCAGCGCCGCCCCGAGGACGGCGTACCCGAGGTTGGAGTACTCCTCCGTACGCCCCGGGGCAGCGGTGGCGAGGGCGTCCAGCCCCTGGAGCACGGCGTGCAGCGCGGCCTCGTCGAACGCGGCGTACGGGTCCCGCCGTTTCACGCGCGGCGGGAGCCGCGGCAGCCCCGAGGTGTGCTGGGCGAGGTGTTCCAAGGTGATGCCGGTGCCCCGCGGAACGGGCAGGAACCGCTCCAGCGGGTCATCGGGACGGAGCACGCCCGCGGCAGCCAGCCGGGCCAGCGCGGTTCCGGTGAGCGCCTTGGTCAGGGACCCGATCTGGACGTACGCGTCGAGGGCATGGCCATGCAGGACCTGAGGGGCTTCGCTGTTGCCGAGAATGCAGGTGGGGACGGGGCGCATGCCCAAGTACTCCTTCGTTCCGGCTGCCTCTGCCTGGCCGGTTCCGGGCGGAGGCCGATTCCGGAGCTCCCGAACGTAGCCGGGTCCTCGAACCATGCGGCTCGGTTCGAGCCACGGCACCGGGCGCGGGACGACGGGCGGCAACGGCGAAGTGCGCCCGCGGTGCCCGGCATCCCGGCCACGAGGCCGGGGACACGGTTGGTGCTGCGATCCGCACGGGGCCGACCACGCTGCCCGTGCTGCCCGGCTCTCTCCTGGGCGGCGATGCTCCCGTTCATGAGCACCCTGTCCAGAGCCGGCCCCTGGACCTGTCGGGCCCGCCCGGGGGCTCGTGGCCGAAGCGGCCACCCCGTAAAGCGCCGCTACCGCTTCGCCGCCCCCGCGCGCACCGACCGGATCACGCCCGCCGCGGCGATCAGGAAGCCGACGCCCATCAGCATGCACAGCGACCAGGCGATGGACGGCAGGGGGCGGGTGCCGAGGAAGAGGGGCGCCATGGTGACCAGGGTGGACAGCGCGCCGAGGAAGAAGACGATCGCGCCGATCCGGACCAGCCGGTCACCTGCGCCAGAAGGTGTAGTACTCACCCGGCCAGGGTAGTTCCCGGCGGCGGCGAACCGCCCTGCGGCCGAGCCCGTGGTCACCGGCTCGGAAAGCAAGCGCCGTTTCCGGACAGAGTCCGGATGACCAGGCTTGACGAGGGGTACTCCCCCTGGGGAGGCTGCTGCCAGCAGGGGAGCACCACCACTGGATAGCCTGACCTGCTGAGGCTTTGTTCCGGGTTCCGGCATACAGGTTGCATACGGGTTGAGATGGGGTGCGTGCTTTGCCGACTGGCAAGGTCAAGTGGTTCAACAGCGAGAAGGGCTTCGGCTTCCTCTCCCGCGACGACGGCGGCGACGTCTTCGTGCACTCCTCCGTGCTCCCCGACGGCGTCGATGCCCTCAAGCCCGGCCAACGCGTCGAGTTCGGGGTCGTCGCAGGTCAGCGAGGTGACCAGGCGCTCTCGGTGGCGATCTTGGACCCCACCCCCTCCGTCGCGGCCGCGCAGCGCCGCAAGCCGGACGAGCTGGCGTCCATCGTGCAGGACCTGACCACCCTGCTGGAGAACATCACGCCGATGCTGGAGCGTGGCCGCTACCCCGACAAGGCGGCCGGCAAGAAGATCGGCGGCCTGCTGCGCGCGGTCGCCGACCAGCTCGACGTCTGAGAACCGGCAGTAGGAGCGCGGCTCAGACGAACGACAGCGCGTCGGGGCCGAGGGGCGGTACCAGTCCCTCGGCCGCCGCGCGGGTCAGCAGTCCGCGGATCGCCGCGTAGCCGTCCTCGCCGAGGTCGGCGGTGAACTCGTTGACGTACAGCCCGATGTGCTGGTCGGCCACGGCCGGGTCCATCTCCTGGGCGTGCGCCAGCACGTAGGGCCGGGACGTCTCCGGGGCGTCCCAGGCCATCCGCACCGAGGTGCGCACCGAGTCGGCGAGCAGCTTCAGGGTGTCCTCGCCCAGCGAGCGCTTGGCGATGATCGCGCCGAGCGGAATCGGCAGCCCAGTCGTCTCCTCCCAGTGCCGGCCCATGTCCGCGAGGTTGTGCAGCCCGTAGTTCTGGTACGTGAACCGGGCCTCGTGGATGACGAGACCGGCGTCCACCTTCCCGTCGCGCACGGCGGGCATGATCTCGTCGAACGGCATCACGACGATCTCGCCGACCCCGCCCGGCACCACCTCGGCCGCCCAGAGGCGGAACAGCAGGTACGCGGTGGAGCGCTCGCTCGGTACGGCGACGGTCTTCCCCGTCAGATCGGTGCCCGCCTCCTTGGTGAGGACCAGCGGGCCGCAGCCCCGCCCCAGCGCCCCGCCGCACGGCAGCAGCGCGTACTCGTCGAGCACCCACGGCAGCACCGCGTACGAGACCTTGAGGACGTCGAGCTCGCCACGCTCGGCCATGCCGTTGGTGATGTCGATGTCCGCGAAGGTGACATCGAGGGCGGGCGCGCCGGGGACCCTTCCGTGCGCCCAGGCGTCGAAGACGAAGGTGTCGTTCGGGCAGGGCGAGAACGCGATCCGCAGCGGGGCGTCCGACGGGGCGCCCGGCAGATCGTTCGACGGGTCAGGAATCGTGTCGGTCATGGTGGGTCCAACCTTCCAGTACGGGTACGAGCTTCCCGAACGCCCCGGTGAGCGCGGCCAGCGCGTCGCCGATGCGCCAGGCGTCCCGGTCGCGCGGGCCCACGGCGTTCGAGACCGCCCTGATCTCCAGGACGGGCAGGCCGACGAGCTCGGCGGCCTCCGCGACCCCGAAGCCCTCCATGGACTCGGCGGCGGCCCGGGGGTGCGCGGCGAGCAGGGCGGCGGCGCGGTCGGCGGAACCGGTCACGGTGGAGACGGTGAGGATGTCACCGGTGAGCGCGCCGGTGGCGGCGGCCGCCTCCCGTACCAGCGACCGGGGCGGGAGGTGCCAGGCGCGGCCGAAACCGAGCTCGGTGACCGGCACGAAGCCCGTCGCGGTCTCGGCACCCAGGTCCGCCGCGCCGATGCGGTCGGCCACCACGAGGGAGCCGACCGGCGCGACAGGGGCGAACCCGCCGCCGATGCCGGCCGAGATCACCAGGCCGTAGCCCCCGTCCGAGGCCAGGCCGAAGGCCGCCGAGGCCGCCGAGGCGCCCGGCCCCGCACCGCCCGCGAGGACGTCGAACGCGCCCGTGCGATGGATCTCCGCGCCCGGAACGCACAGGACCGACGCCTCGGAAACGGCCCCGAACGCACGCGTGACCGCGTCCCGTTCCGCGGGGACAGCGGTCACGACGAGCACACGCACGGGGCGAATCCTCCGAGGTCAGGAGGGGGAGGGGGTCAGGAGGTCTTCTTCAGCTCGAAGTGCCAGATGCCGACGAGCTCCTTGCCCTTGGTCTCCACGATGCTGATCTGCGTCTTGTTCGTGGTCTCGCCGGTCTGGCTGGAGAAGAAGGCGCTGCCCGGGATGGACCGGTAGGTCTTCTTGTACGGCTCCTGCTCGGCCTGCTGACCGTTGATGAACAGGGTCCAGCCGTTGTCCGCGACCTCGGGGTCGACGCCGAAGCGGACCTTGTCGTCCATCGCGACCTCGACGGACTTCTCCGCCTTCTTGTTGAGGCAGCTCTGGTACTCGGACTTGTCGAGGGCCTTGCCGTCGTTGTAGCAGGACGCCTCGGCGCTCACCGAGTTGCCGCCGACCGTTACGGTCGCGAGCGGCGTCGGCTTGTCGCAGGCGGAGAGGACGAGGAGTCCCGCGGACACGGCACCAAGAGTGACGCCGATTCGGCGGCCCTTACCGGAGAAGAACGCAACGGTCATGGGCCGAAGGCTATCGGTCGCTCCGGTTCACGCCACGCGGGGGTGCGGCGAGCCGTGGCGCGCCGCGCTCAGCAGACCCCGTACGGACGTTGCGGCGCCGAGGGCGAGGATGCCCGCGGCGACCGACATGCCCAGTACGCCGTTGAGGGGGAGGGCGATGCCGATGCCGCCGCCGACCACCCAGGCCATCTGGAGCACGGTCTCGGACCGGGCGAACGCCGAGCTGCGCACCTCCTCGGGCACGTCGCGCTGGATCATCGCGTCCAGCGAGAGCTTCGACAGGGCCAGCGTGAAACCCGCGGTGGCGCTGAGCGCGGCGACCATGACCGTGCTGAAGAAGAGCGCGGCGAGCACCGCGACGAGCAGGGCCAGGGCCAGCACGGAGACGACGATCACCTCGGGGCCGCGGGCCCGCAGCCAGGAGCCGACGGCCGTACCGGACGCGTTGCCCACGCCGGCCGCGACGCCGGCGATGCCGAGCGAGACGGCGGCGCTCTGCCCGGCGAGCGGGTGCTCGCGCAGCAGGAACGCCAGGAAGAAGATCAGGAAGCCGGAGAGCGCGCGGTGCGCGGAGTTGGCCTGGAGCCCGTTCAGTACGGACGGGCCCACGGACCGCAGACCGGGCCGCTTCTCGCCGTTCCGCTCCCGGCGCCGCGCCCGGCCCGGCCGCCTGCCGGTACGCCCCGGCTCCCGCAGGGAGACCGCCACGCCGTGCGGCGGCACCAGCTGGGCCTTCCGCTCGCCCTTCGCGGAGTCGACCTCGGGCGGCAGCGTGAAGGCGAGCACGGTCCCGCCGAGGAAGATCACGCACGCGCCGTACAGCGGCCAGCCGGGCCCGACGGTCTGGAGCCCCGCCCCGATCGGGGCCGCGATCCCGGTCGCCAGGAGTCCGGCCAGGGTGACCCGGGAATTCGCCTTCACCAGGGAGAAACGCGGCGGCAGCAGACGCGGTACGACGGCGCTGCGCACCACCCCGTACGCCTTCGAGCAGACCAGGACCCCCAGCGCGGCCGGATACAGCTCCAGGCCTCCGGTGGCGACGGCGCCCGACATGGTGAGCGCCAGCACCGCACGGGCCAGCATCGCCCCGGCCATCGCCGCGCGGCGACCGTGCGGCAGCCGGTCCAGGAGCGGGCCGATCACGGGGGCCAGGAGCGTGAAGGGGGCCATGGTGACGGCGAGGTAGAGGGCGACCCTGCCACGGGCCTCGTCCGTCGGTACGGAGAAGAAGACCGTGGAGGCGAGCGCGACCGTGATCATCACGTCGCCCGCGCCGTTCACGGCATGCAGCTCGATCAGTTTGCCGAGCCCGGACTCCCCGGCGCCGTGTGCGTGGGTCGCCTTCCGGATGCCCTTCGCGGTGCCGGTGAACGGCTTGTGGAGGGCATGACCGACCGCCCGGCCCGTCCTGCGGAGCGGGCCGGACTCTTCGTGCGACCGGGCGGAAGTCACTTCGTCATAGTGCCCCAGCTGCGGTGGTGGCGAACCGGCATCGGCACGGGGCGCGGTGCACTTGGTCCTGTCGGGTCAGCGGGCCGCCCCGCCCGGACGGGGGCGGCCGGGGGCC